>JALYJV010000273.1 GCA_030775105.1 Pseudomonadota bacterium
GGTCGGCAGCGCGTCGAAGGGGGCAGTCACCGACTGACCCTCATGGGCCATGGGGAGGGCCATGATGGCTGAAGCGGGGGTTGTAATGCGGGCTGCGTCAAGCGGAAGTTGCCATCGCCTGGACCGATCCCCGGAGCAGAGCGCATGACGACCAGTGTCTGCCGCCGCTGCGGCGAGGACGAGGTCCGCCGCGAGCACCGTCCCCCCTGGATGAAGACGCTGGCTCACTTCGTGCCGCTGCGTCCCCAGATCTGTGCCGGCTGTGACGCGCGCAGCTGGACGCTGCTGCAGGCCGGCGACGGCATCGTGCCATGGCTGTCGAGTGCGGCGATCTGGTTGCTGGTGTTCGGCGCTGTCTGGTTGGTGCTGGAGGGCCCGCCCTTGGCGGACACAGCGACGCCTTCAGTGGCTGCCGGACCTGTGGCCACTGAGACTGCAGAGCCAACGCTGCTGCCGACGTTGCTGCCCACGCTCGCGCCGACGGCCGAGCCGACTGCGGAGCCGACGGCAGTAGCCACGGTGGCACCGACCGCAGCACCGACACCTGCTCCGAAGCCCAGCAGCACACCCGAAGCAAGATCAGTGAAGCCGGCTGCAGGCAAGATTCGCCTGCGCAGGATGGATGTCGCGGTCAAGGGCGACGTGATCGAAGTCCTTGTCGATTCCGATGCCGACGATCTGAAGTACAGGCTGAGCAGGAGCGGCAGGGCCAACGGCTATGTGCTCGATCTGCCCGGCCAATGGATACTGCCGCGCGGCATGAAGATGACGCGCGATTTCAGCACGACCAATGTCGCGCAGCTGCGCATGGGACTGCACCCCGACTATTTCCGCGTGGTATTCAGCCTGCGCGACGGTACGGCCGGTCCGCCGACCGTTGAGCGTCAGGGTGGAGGTCTGCGGATAGTCGCGAAGTAAGCCCGGCGCCGGCCCTAGCCGGGCAGCGCAAAGAACTGTCGGGCTGCAGAAGTAGTCGCAGCGGACACCTGTGCTTCGCTGGTGCCGCGCGCGCCAGCCAGTGCGCGGATGACCCACGGCAACGTGCAGGGCTCATTGCGCCGGCTTGCTGCCTTCGGCGCCGTGCGCGGCAACAGGTACGGCGAATCGCTTTCGACCATCAGACGCTGATCCGGAATGACGCGCACGGCGTCGATCAGGTGTGCGCCGCGCCGCTCGTCGCAGATCCAGCCGGTGATGCCGATGTGACAATCGAGCGCGAGATAATCTTCGAGCGCCGCCTGGGTGTCGGTGAAGCAGTGCACGACCACGGCGCCCAATTGCGGACGGTGTTCGCGCAGCATCGCGTGAAAGTCTTCGTGCGCGTCGCGCTGATGCAGGAACAGTGGCTTGCGGGTGTCGATGGCGATGGCCATCTGCGCAGCAAATGCACGGCGCTGGACTTCGCGCGGCGACAGATCGCGAAAGTAGTCGAGCCCGCATTCGCCGAGTGACACCACTTCCGGCAGGGTCGCGTGCTCACGGATCTGCGCGTCCAGCGCCGCGTTCCACTGGCTTGCATGGTGCGGATGCAGGCCGGCACTGGCGTAAAGCTGGCCGCGGTGTTCGCGCGCCAGCTTCAGTGCGCGCAGGTTGCTGTCGGCACAGCTGCCGGTGACGATGCTCTGCTCAACACCCGCCGCGCCGGCGCGGTCGAGTACCGCCGGCAGATCGGCGTCAAAGCTGTCGTGCGCGAGGTTGGCCCCGATGTCGACCAGTGGATGGACATCCATCAACGCAGCCACCGCTCAGGGTTGTGCGTTGCTGTTGCTGCCGAAGCAGTCATGTCGCCAGATCACACGCTGCTCGACGGTCGGCGTCTGGCCGGGCGGCGGAGTCACCTCGAGCATGTAGATCATCTTGAAGCTGATCAGTCGCCGGCTGGCATCCTCGACGCGGTACTTGTCCTTGTTCCATTCGCGGCACAGGTATTTGCCGTAGTACATGCGTTGCGGGCTCTGCGGGATATCGATCAGGCGACCGCGATAGGTCAGCCAGCGGATGCCACCCTGTTCCTGCGACGACAGTTTGGGCTTGTCCAGGCTGGGCGCTCCACGCTCCGGATGCAGGACGTCGATTTCGCTGCCGTCGCCGAGCTTGCCGGGAATCACCAGCCAGCCGTCTTCCTTGAGCGGGAACGGGGCGAACATGTTCCACAGCTGATCGATGCGCATCACCCGGAAGATCGGCGTCAGCGCGGCGTAGCTCTTCTGCGGCGGAACGCCGACCGTGTGCAGATTCCACAGGAACACCAGGCCGACCATCACCGCGACCAGGTAGTGCCAGATCTTGCCGAGTTCCCAGGTGACGGTCTGGCGCGGCAGCAGCAGTGCGCTGAGCGTGCCGAAGGCGCCACGCCGGTGGGCGACGAAATCGTATGCGGCATTGCCGGGGCGCACGAACGCGGGCTTGTTCAGCAGTGGCCAGAGCCAGCCGAACAGCGGCGAATGCTTGACCAGGATCGTGAAGGCCGGCCATTTCAGATAGGCCTGTTCGTCACCATCGATGACGACCCATGAGAAGTTGGCATCCATCAACGTGCGCGCACGGGGCGTGTCCTGTGCCGGCGCGATCGGCGTGCGCGGCAGGATCAGGAACTGCTGGAACAGCTGCACGCTCTTGATGCAGAAGCCACAGTCGCGGTCGTAGTAGATCTTCGGCGGCGTCGGATGCTTCTGTGCGTGGCGTTTCGCCAGCGCGTCCCAGATCCAGCCGCCCCAGAACACGGTCAGCGACGACAGGCTGACGTACGGAAAGTGACCCAGCTCCAGGCACAGCAGGAAGCCGACATGCATCAGCATGAAGCACAGCATCAGCACCAGCCGCACCGGTCGCAGGAAGAACGGCGTGAAGATCAGGATCGGCCCGATCAGCTCCAGCCAGAACACATAGAAGCTCAGCAGCTTGGTCAGTGGCAGGAATTCATTGAGCAGCTTGCCCAGCGGCAGCACGTGGCGATCGAGCGACAGCGCGTAGTAGACGCCGGTGTAGTCCGGGACCCACTCGGGGCCGGTCTTGAGCAGCGCGCTGAAGAAATAGACCGACATCACCTGGATCAGCAGACCGAGCGACGCCCACGACACGTGCAGGTTCTGCTCCGGTGGGGGGTTGTTCGCCATCGCCGCGTCGATCGAGAAGCGCGCCCCGACCGGCAGGAACATCGCCCAGAAAAGCAGGCAGCAGATCAGGATGTCGCCGCCGATGACCGTCATCGGATTGCGGTTGAGCAGAGATGCCCACAGCAGGAAGGTCAGCACCGTCGCCAAGCGCGTACGCCAGCCCAGTGCAAACATCAGCGCCAGCACCGACTGCAGCAGCAGCATCACCGTGACGAACCAGGTCTGGCCACCGATCAGGTATAGCGACAGGCGCTGCGCGTATTCGTTTTCGATCAGCCACGCACGCGGCATGACGCCAAAGTCAGACCAGAAAGCAGTGACATCGCAGAACGCCGTCAGCAGGTTGCAGAAGATGACGCTGCCGAGGGCGAAACGGAACAGCGCGAGGGTGCGCAGATCAATGCCGACAACTTCACTGAGTCGCGGAAAACGTCTGGTCAAATCCATATGCGGGGTCTGGCGACTTGGAGCGGGAGAGTTTCGGGTCCTGAAATGATAAGGGGAGCCGAGTGGCTCCCCTTATGTATCTGCATCAAGGCGAGGCCTTACTCAGCGATGAGGTCGCCCATCTGGCCGCTGCCGCCGTCGAGGGCGCGCTGCTTCATGATCGCTTCCATGGCGTCGTCGCCGAATTCGCCGCGGTGCCCGCTTTCGGTGAAGCCGCCGAGCAGACCGCCCGTGCCGCCGCCAGTCGAACCACCCGTCGAGCCACCGGTGCTGCCGCCCGTCGAACCACCGGTGCTGCCGCCGGTCGAGCCGCCGGTGCTGCCGCCCGTCGAGCCACCGGTGCTGCCGCCCGTCGAGCCACCGGTGCTGCCGCCAGTCGAACCACCGCCGGTCGAGCCACCCGCGGTCGTGCCGCCCGAACCGGAATCGTCGCTGTCGGAGACTTCAACGGCCACGAAGCCCAGCCCGACAACGCCGGCTGCGAGCAGGCCCCAATCGGCGGCCGTCCACACTGCTGCGCCTGCTGCCTGGTTCAGGCGCAGGGTCTGTGCGAACTTGACGCCGTTGACCGCGGCCGACGAGAAGCCGTTGCTGTCGAACTCCACGCCCATGATCGCCGGTGCGACGTACTCGGTGTAGCGCGAGTCGTGATCCAGGCGCAGGCCGTAGAAGAACGACTCGACCGGCTGTTGCGAGCCGCCGAACTTGAAGTTGACGTATGCGCGAGCCTCGGGTTGCCGATCTTCCGGTGCAGCAGCCAAAGCAATTGCGCTCAAGCCGAGCAGAGCAGCACCTGAAGCAAGCGCCGTGACCATGTTTCGCATTGTGTTCCCCTCAGAGTGTCAAGAATGTCGCGGTGACGACAGATTTATCTGTGACCGGACTATAGGGGGGCTGGCGCGACCTAGCAAGCGATGACATGGGTCACCTTACAAATCCTGCACAATCATGGTTGAACCGCTGTCAGGATTCACCCGACCTGTGATTGCCCCGTGATTGAATTACCCACGCCATCCGCCACCCGCGAGCTGCTGATTCCCGGTCCGGCCGGCCCGATCGAAGCGCTCCTCGGCGCTCCCGCATTGGCCCTGAGAAATCCCGCATTTGCAGTGATTTGCCATCCACATCCGCTGTTTGGCGGGGCGATGAACAACAAAGTGGCGTACCAGCTCGCTGCGAGCGCGCAGAAGGCCGGGCTGTACGCCCTGCGTTTCAACTTCCGCGGTGTCGGCCGCAGCGCTGGCCAGCACGATCGGGGTTTCGGCGAGACCGGTGACACCGAGTTCCTCGTCGACTGGATGCGTCAGCAGTTTCCCGCACAGTTTGCCGACGCCCGCGTCGTCCTGATGGGCTTCTCGTTCGGGGCATGGGTCAGCGTTCGTGCAGCGGCAAAAGTCAGTCCGGTCGCGCAGGTCAGCATCGCCCCCCCGTTTGGAAAGTATGTCGGCGACGCTGCTGTGCCGGCGCGTCCCGAGTGTCCGTGGCTGGTCGTGCATGGGCTCGACGATGAGGTCGTCGACTATGCGCAGACCAAGGCGGTGCTGGATGCCTACGTGCCGCCACCGGAACTGGTCACGCTGGATGGCGTCGGCCATTTTTTCCACGGCCGCCTCAGCGAAGTTGGCGGAATCGTGCAGCCGTTTCTGCACAGCCATCTGGCTTAGGTTGCTCTGTTATTCTGCAGGGCAACTTCATCGATCCGAAAGGAGCAGACCATGCGCCGTCTTCTGTTGATTGTTTCCATGCTTGCGTTTGCTCCTGCAGCGCACGCGGATTCGGACTTCGATATTGATTGCACGATCGGCTGCCAAGCGGCGTTCGAAGGCGTGGTGACCGATATCAGTGCAGCGCTGAACTACAAGGCACTGGGCCCGGCGGAAGCGACCGGCCTGCTGGGTTTTGGCGTCGGCGTATTTGCCAACTACACGCCGGTGCAGAACGAAGAGGCCTGGCGCGCACTGACCGGCAGCGATGTCGATGCCGTCGCGATGGCTGGCATTTCAGCGCACAAGGGCTTGCCGTTCGGCATTGATATCGGCGCGTTCTACACGACCGTTCCGGGTACCGATGCCGATGCCTATGGCGCCGAACTGCGCTACGCCATTCTCGAGGGCGGCATTGCCCAACCTGCACTGGCGTTGCGTGGCGCGTACACCGCCACCAGCGGCATCGACGATTTCGATTACGAGGCGTACAGCGCCGATATCTCGCTGTCGAAAGGGTTCACCTTGCTGACGCCCTATATCGGTGCCGGCTATGTGTGGGCGACGGCGACGCCGTCCGGCAGCGTGGCCGAGACGCTGAATCTGCAGGAAGTGGATGTCGACAACGAACGCTTCTTCGTCGGCATGCGGATCACGCTGGCCATCCTTGAGATAACCCCGGAATACGAACGCATCGGCGACAACAACGCCTATAACCTGCGGCTCGGGTTCTCGTTCTAGGAAGCTCCGCAAAACTACTACGCTCGGCATCTGGGCCGTCGGCGGTGCTCACAATGCTCATGTATTCGTACATACACTGCGCGTGTTGCGCTCCGACGCCGGCCCACCTGCCTTCGCTTGCTACGTTTTTCGGAGCTTCCTAAGCAATGCTGTTCGACAAGCTCGCGCGACTGGTGTCGCGCCCGCCAGCCGCGACGCCGGATCCGATGCGTCGGCATCTGGCAATGGCGGTGCTGCTGGTTGAAACCGCGCGCGCCGATTTCGTAGATCAGGCAGACGAGCGCGAGACCATGCGCGATCTGCTGGTCTCGGCGCTCGGCCTGCAGACCGCCGAGGCGGCCGCTCTGGTTGAACGTGCGTTCGATCGTGCGCGCGCAGCCATATCTCTGCACGAGTTTCTCGCGACGCTCAATGGCGAGCTTGACGCCGGTGCAAAAGCCCAGCTTCTGGAGTGGCTGTGGCGGGTCGCATATGCCGATGGGCGGCTCGATCCCCATGAAGAAGCCCGCGTGCGACAGATCGCCGAATGGCTGTTCATTCCGCACAGCGAGTTCATCCGTTTGAAGCTCAGGGTTACAGGGGAACTGAGCGTCCCAAGCTAGGCTGGCGTCAGCGTCGATTCATCTGCTACAGATACGCTGCAGCACCAGCACCAGCACCAGCACCAGCACCAGCAGCGCAGCGACATCTGTTTTCGCATACTGCGACTGACGCTTTGCAATTCTCCAGGGAGTACCGCATGTACAGAATTCTGACGACCGGTCTGGCCAGTGTGGCCATCCTCCTTGCGGGTTGTAACGCGCAGCCTGTGCAGTCGGATGCACCGCCGCGCACGATCATCCGGGAAACGTCTACGGCACCGGCAAACGATGCAACTCAACCGACTCCGCAACCGGATCCGCAAGAGACCTACTCACCCGAAGAAGTTGGGCGGGCGGCGTCGGCATTCTTCGGCGAGACCAGTGAGAGTCTGGCCAAGGCCATTGAGCGCACGATGTCCGATCATGGCCGGCCGACCGCCTACATCTATGGCAATGAGGGCGGTGGCGCCATCGTCGTCGGGCTCCGGTATGGCCAGGGAACGTTGCAGTACAAGGGCGGCGGCAGCTTGCCGATATTCTGGCAAGGCCCGAGCGTCGGCTGGGATTTCGGCGGCAGCGCGTCGAAGGTGTTCACGCTGGTTTACAACCTCAATGAGACAGACCAGCTGTTCCAGCGCTTCCCGGCGGTCGAGGGCAGCCTTTATGTTGTTGCCGGCTTCGGTGTGAACTATCAGCGCAGCGGCAACATCACCCTTGCACCGATCCGCTCCGGCGTCAGTCTGCGTGCCGGCGCGAATCTCGGCTACGTGCACTACACGCGCGAGATGTCGGTGATTCCTTTCTAGCTCCGTTTCGGCAACTGCGCAATCCGCTGCAGCAGTTCAGCGACGTCGCCACGGTCGTGGTAGATGCCGAAGCCGATACGCAGATTGTTGCCGCGGGTGTCGGTCGTGATCTGTGCGCGATGGAGCTGCTCCTTCAGCTCGCCGGCGGCGGGATGACGGAAGGTCAGAAAATTTCCGCGTGGTAGCGGTTCGGGTGGAATCAGATGACGCCGCGCGAGTGTCGAGTGGTTGATCTCCTCCAACCCTGCCAGAAAGCTGCGCTGCAGTTCGGTGACATGCGTACGCACGGTCGCCGGACTGATCTGGTGGTTGCGCGCCCAGCTCATCACCGCATTGAAACGGTACAGTGCAGTCGGGTCAAAGGTCGCGCCGAGAAAACGTCGGGCGTCCGTGGCGTACTGGACGCCGCTTGAGCCCGCCTGTGCGAGATGATCGAAGCCGGCGAACCAGCCGGTGTTCATGGGACGCAGGGCCAGGCCCGGCGGGCAGTGCATGAACGCAGCGCCTTCGCCGCTCATCGCGTACTTGTAGCCCCCGCCCAGATAGAACGCGCGTGTTGCCAGCCGACCGATGTCGGTCGGCATCGCCATGAAGCCGTGGTAGCCGTCAATCACGACGAGCGTCCGCGCATTGGGCACGGCATTGACCAGTGCGCCGAGATCGTCGATGCAGTAGCCAGAGTTGTAGAACACCTGGCTGAAGTAGATCAGGTGATGGCTGCCTGCGGCCATCGCCTGTGCAAAGCGCTGTGTGAACGTCGGAAACGGTTCGACCGATACACGCGTGACCTGCGCATGACCGGCTTCTTCGAGGCGTTGCATCTGGCGCGAGAAACTGTGGAACTCGCTGTCGGTGGTCAGTACCCGGTACGGTCGTGCCTCGATGCATGACAGCAGGCGCAGTAGCAACTCGTGGGTGTTGGCACCGAAGCACAGCGTGTCGGGATCCGGCAGGTTGAGCAGGCGTGCCAGATGATTCTGCGCAGCGGGCACGATCTCGCCGAAGACCTTGTCCCACTTGTCGTCCAGCAGCGCAGCGGCGTCGAGCCAGGCCTGCTGCTGGGCGGCAAACGAAACGTCCGGCCAGGGATGATGACTGTGCGCGCAGAAGTGCTGACGCGGCGCCTGCTCCGCGAGAAAACGTGAAAAGTGCGTCTTGAGGTTCAATCGGGCCTTACTTCACGAGTTTCGAGAAGTGATACGAGCTGATCTGCATGCCTTCGCGGAAATAGAAGCGGTGCGCACGATTGCGCTGCACGCCGGAATCCAGCTTCAGTTCGCGCGCGCCATGGAGACGCGCATGCTCTTCGAGCCAGCCCATCAGTGCGTGGCCGACACCGTGCGAGCGCGATGCTTCGCTGGTGACCAGGTCGTCGACATAGAGGTGACGCCCGACGAAGGTGTTGTCGTAGATGCGAAACACCGCTACGCCTACCGTGACGCCGGCCTCGGTGGCAACGACCATGCGCCCGCCCTGACTGAAGATGTTGAGCATCGTCGCGATGTAGTCGGCCGGAAGCTGTGGACGCAACTGGCGGTGCACTGGTTCCGCCGCTGCCAGCCACGCCGGCTCATTGACCGTGCCGGATGTGCGGGTCACTTCAATCACTTGCAGGGCCACGGGTCTTGCTCCGGCGCTAAATCAGGGTCGAGCTGGCGATATGGACTTGAATATCGGCACGACTGCCTCAATATAACGGCGGACGCTGGCGGATTGCACTTTGCAGGCGCTGCCCCTGAGCGTAGAAAGCGACAGATGTCATTTGGCTTTAGAATCCGAACACACCCGTTGAGCATGGAGTTCACCGATGAGCTGGAACGATAAGCTGCAAGCGGCTCCTGTCCGTAATCGCGACGGCGAAATGCGCCGGCCTGCGGTTTACGGCGGGCGCGCCGAACCCTCCCTGCTGGCCGGCAATGCCGTGCTGCGCAACACTTACATGCTGCTGTCGATGACGCTGCTGTTCAGCGCCGCGATGGCAGGTGTGTCGATGGCCATCGGTGCGCCCTATGGCATCGGCCTGGTCTGTTCTCTGGTCTCGCTGGGCCTGCTGTGGTTTGTCGTGCCGCGCACCGCGAACTCGGAGGCCGGAATCTGGGTCGTGTTCGCGGTCACCGGTCTGCTTGGCTTCGGTCTCGGCCCGGTTATCAACATGTATC
>JALYJV010000274.1 GCA_030775105.1 Pseudomonadota bacterium
CGAAACATTGCCTCCGAGCAATCCCGACAGCAGCGCATTGAGCACGCCACCGTTTGCGGTAACCAGCCCACTGCCCAGATTGAAACTGCCCACGGCCAGTTGCGCGGCCGTTGCTGAAGCGGCCATCACGCGGCCTTCGTCGTAAGGTAGGAGCGGTAGCAGGGGACGCGGAAAGCTGCGTCGCAACGTAACGCGGACTGCCTGCGCATCGTCCGGGTCAACTGCCAGATAGCGCATGCCGACCGGGCCATCCGCACCAGTGCGGCGCGCAATCAATCCGGTTTCCACCTGAGGCAATCCACTGAGAAGTTCAGCCGGCAAGCCGTTGTCGAGCACGGTCTGCTGCACGAAATCCAGCAGGTCAGCCTGCGACGGCGTGGCAGGCACTTCAAGCTCCGTCGTCGAGCACCCGCTGATCAGCCTTGCCGCATCCAGCGCCGCGATACTGGCCTGCTTTTGCAGTTCCGCTTTCGCCGAGTACATGCGCCCGATCTCTATGGAGACCAGCGCCGCCGTCAGCATCGCCAGCATGGCAACCGCCGCAAACACGGCGACGGCTCCGCGCTGACTGGCGCGGTTGATGCCTTTTTGCATGATAGGAAGCGCCCGCATCGAGAATGCCGTCTGAAGACTGAGGCGACAGCCTCGCAGTCTTGACCGGACGCAAGACTTCCCGGCCGTCAAACGGCGGTCAGGGGCCGACAGAACGGCCCGGTGCGCGGACTCTCACGCCTCGCGGGCGAGCTGGAGCAGGCCTTCCAGCACCAAGTTCGGCCGGTGCTGCCAGCTGCCGCCCAGATGTGGCAGCAGATGCCCGGCATCGCCGCCGGTCAGCCACAGTTGCGCGCCCGGACCGGCCAGTTGCGCGCCGCGATCGATCGCACCGAGGCAGGCGAGCATCGCGCCCTGGCGTACACAGGCTTCAGTGTTCATGCCAAGTCCGCCGTCATACGCGGCAGCCATATCGCGGGTCGCGAAACGCGTATGGCCGAGCACGGCGCGTTGCTGGGTGTCCAAACCTGCAGCAATGATGCCGCCCAGGTGTTGCCCGACGGCGTCGATGTTGTCGATCGTCAGCGCCGTGCCGGCATCGACGATGCACGCAGCGCCCCGGTGCTTTGCCCACGCTGCGATCATCACCAGCCAGCGATCGACGCCCAGTCTTTCGGGCTCGGCATAGGCATTGCGCAGTTCGCGCCAGTGCGTTGCGGCGCGCGCGTAGTTTGGCCGGTACCCGTAGCGCTGGTGCAGCGTCGCGCCGAGCTGCTCCTCATGCACTGCACCGGTCACGTGTGCGACCCAGATCGCGTTCGCCTGCGCGACCGGCAAGGCGGTAATCGCCGCCGCCGGATCGCCGACATGCGCGATCGTTCCGGTTTCGTCGATCTCTGTCGCGCGCGCGGTCGCCCACTTGAGGCGCGAGTTGCCGATGTCGAGCAACAGCATCGGTGGTTTCATGGGAGCACCCGCAGACGCACTTCGCCTGAGTGCAGGGCCTGTCGCTGACCATCCACTTCAACCAGCAGTGCACCATCGGCATCGACGCCGTGAGCGATCGCATCAAATTCCTGTTCGTTCTGAAAGACTCGAACAATGCGACCGCGACTCAAATCGAGGGCATTCCATTCGCCGAGCAGCGGCGCAAAACCGCTCTGTGCAAATGCCGACAGCAGATCGACCAGTTCGCGCAGCAGTCGCACCGCCAGCGTGTTGCGCGAGACCGCAGGCAGGCCGCGCGACGCCAGCAGCTGATTCAGACTCGCCCAGGGCTGATCGACTGAGGTCGCCTGTTCGACCTGCAACGAAACATTGATGCCGACGCCGATGATGACGCGACAGGCACTGCCGCTCTCGCCGCGGTGCTCGAGCAGGATGCCGCCGAGCTTGCGGCCATCGACGAGGATGTCGTTGGGCCATTTGAGGCCGACATCCGTAATTCCGCAGCTGCGGACGACCCGCGCGCAGGCAACGCCGACCGCGAGTGGCAGCGTCGTCAACTGACGCGGCATCGATTCGAAGGACCAGGCCATCGACACGGCGAGCTGCGAACCGAACGGCGTCAGCCACTGCCGTCCGCGTCGGCCACGGCCGGCGTTCTGGAACTCCGCAATCAATGCCTGCGGATCGGCCTGCGAAGACGTTTCGACGATGCGTGAGCTGGTCGAATCGAGCACCGCCTGCACATCGACGCGCAGTGCCTTGCCGAGCGCTTTCTGCAGTGCATCGCGATCCAGTCGCTCGATTGGCGTTGCCAAACGATAGCCGAGCCCCTGCCGAGCCTCGATCACGAGCTGCCAGTCCTTGAGGCGTTCGATGCGCTTGGCCAGCGCCGCACGGCTGATGCCGAAGCTCGCGGCCAGCGCTTCGCCGGATTGCCACTCGCCGTCGGCGAGCCGATCGACCAGTGCGAGCATCTCGTCCTGACTTAGAGCCTGAGCCATCGACCCAGAACCCGTGCCTTCTCGAAACGGTGTTCGCTGCCGGCGACCAGGCGGCGTATGTTCTCGCGATGTTTCCAGACAACGAGCAGCGACATCGCCAACGTGAACGCGCCGGCACTGGACCAGATTCCGTAGGCGCTGAAACACGTCACGTGCAGCAATGCGACGAGCGTGGAAACGATCGTTGCCAGGCTGACATAGCCGGTGAGCATCACAACCAGCGCGAACGCCGCGAGCATCCACAGCAGCGACATGCTCAGCAGCGCACCAAACACACCGGCAAGCGTGGCAACACCTTTGCCGCCACGAAAGCGGGCGAACACCGGATAACAGTGACCAAGCGCGACCGCGACGCCGCAGACATAGGCTTGATCTCTAACGCTCAGTAGCGGCTCTGCGAGCGTCGGCAGCTTGGGCACGAGCAAGGTTGCGACCACCCCCTTGAGCACGTCGATCAGCAGCACGCCGAGCGCGAACTTCGCGCCTTGCGTGCGCAGCGCATTGGTCGCGCCGATATTGCCGCTGCCCTGTGCGCGCAGATCAACGCCGCCGCGCAACGCACCAACGATGCTGCCGCCCATCACGGTGCCGATCAGATACGCCAGTACGGTTTGCAGGAGGGTGTCGATCATTGCGGGCTCAGGCTCCCAGCCATGCAGCGCGGCGCGCAAGCACGTCTGCGCCCACATCGTTGATCAGGCTCAGCGTCCAGGTATCCAGTGGAGTCTCAGCGGCCCTCAGCTTCAATGCGATCAATTCGTCATCCCTGAACACATGCAACTCCACCGTGTCACCCGGTGCCAGCGGCGCCTGAGCGCCTGCCCAGTTTGCACTGCTGACGCGCAAGCCATTGAGCGCCAGTACCTGATCTCCCGCGTGGACCCCAACCGCCGCCGCGGGGCTGCCGCTGATGACGGTGGCGACGCGGGTATCACCAGCGCGCAGCGTCATGCCAAGCCAGCTCCGCGGCGCTCGGCCTTCAGCACGACCACCCATATCCTGCTCGCTGATACGAGCGCGACGCTCTGCGCGGATGCCGAATGCCGCGAGCAGGTCGATCAGCGGCAGCTCGCCCGTCGAGCGCAGCGCCAGATCGAAGAACGCGCGCAGCTCCAGGCCCGATATTTCCTGCGCCAGCGCTTCGAGGCCGGCTTCCGGCACCGGCAGCTCGCTGCGTCCCCAGCGCTGCCAGGCGGCACGCATGACATCGTCAAGTGTTGTTCCCGAATGCAGGCGCAGCATCAGATCGAGGCACAGACCGACCAGCGCACCTTTCACGTAATAGCTGACCGTCGCGTTCGGGCTGTTCTCGTCCGGCTGGTAATACTTGATCCAGGCCTCGAAGCTGGCATCGGCGAGTGTCTGCACGCGATGCCCGGGGGCACGCTCCAACCGCGTCGCGTTCGTCGCGAGGATGTCCAGATAGGTCGCCGCATCGATCAGGCCGGCGCGCAGCAGGAACAGATCGTCGTAGTACGAGGTCAGGCCTTCGTAGTGCCAGAGATCCGCGCTGTAGGCTTCGGCGGCGAGCGTCGACTCGGCGAAACGCTGCGCGGTGATGCGCTTGACGTTCCACAGGTGGAAATACTCGTGACTGCACAGGCCGAGAAACTCGCGATACTCCTTGGACTGCGCGCTGTCGCTGATGCGCGGAAAGCTGCGCCGGCCGCTGATCAATGCGGTCGAGCTGCGATGCTCCAGACCGCCGTACCCACTGCCAACGACGTTGGTCAGGAACAGGTACTGATCAAGCTGCGGCTCCTGGCCGAACAATTCGCGCTCAACGTGGCAGATCTTTGCGAGATCGGCGGCGACACGCGCGCGATCCAGCTCGCAGCGTCCGGACAGGACGAGCGCGTGCGGAATGCCATCGACATCGAAATCGATGCGATCGAATGCCGCCATCTCGACCGGATGATCGATCAATTCCTCGTAAGTCTGCGCTCGGTAGCGGCCAAAGCCACGCGCATCGACCTGCAGCGCAGGTAGGGTCGTCGCCACCTTCCAGTCTGTGCACGCAGCATCACTGGGCGCAGCCAGTTCGACTTCAAAGCCAGTGTTCTCGAAACCCTGAGGGCAGTAGAACAGCGAGCTGCCATTGAAGAAGCCGCGCGCGAGATCGAGATAAGCCTTGCGCACCGATTGATCGAAGGCGTAAACGCTGTAGATCAGTTGCAGTTCACCCGACACCGGCGCACAGCGCAGGCTGCGCTTGTCGATGCGCTCGATCGCCACCGGCTGGCCCATGCATTCGGCGCGAATACTGACGATGTGCTTGGCGAAGTCGCGGACCATATAACTGCCGCGCAGCCACGACGGCAGCCTGAATACCTGACCCTGCGAATCGGGCTGCATCACCATGCAGCGCACTGCGAACAGATGTTCGCGCGGCTGCGCAGGACTGACGTGATAGTGAACGGCGCTCATGCGTCTGTAATTATGGAGCCTTGAGGAAGATCGGATTGCCGATCGTCGTACGCGAACTCAGGTCGCGCGTCTCGATGCGCCAGGCGGTACCGAGCGGACTTTCGTTGAAGGCGAGACGCGAAACCTGGCGGGTGTGCGTAAACGGATCGGACGTGATCGGCACGACCTGCACGATCAGGCCATTGCGCAGGTAGTTGAGCAGCTGGCCCTCGCCGCCCGTCACGGTGACTTCGAGTGTGGCGCTGTCGCCGTCGGCGAGTGTCAGTGTGTCGCCGAAAATGCCGGTGCTGCCATCGGGCGCGGTGCCGCGGAATTCGAGGGCCGGGCTGCGCGCAACGCCGCGCGTGCGCACGTAGGCATGGCCGGCCTTGATCGCTGCGGTGAGCGCCTGACGCGACAGATTTTCCGCGTACACGGCTGTCACCGAGTTGCCATAGCCGCGGCGCTCGCGCTCGGCATCGTCAGGTTCGACACCCTTGGAGTCGGAACCTGACACGCCGGTGATGCGGTGACCCTGCTTGAGCTTCTGGTCCCACAGCAGCATCGCCGTGGTCATGAACGGGTTCTCGATCGACAGCGCCGGAATCGGAATGCCGAGATCACCCGCGGTCGCCATCACCGGGCCATTGAGAATCTCCATCGTATCGACCGCATCCCAGTCGATCTGGTCACCCAGGGTGAATTCGCAGCCGCGGCAGAAGTTCGCAAACACCGCGCCGGGGAAGCTGGTCGGATGATTGATCTGGAACAATGCGCCAGCCGCCTTGGCCTCGCGCTGGATGTCGCCGAGGTTCACGTCCTCGAAGCCGTGGCGATATTCGAGTACCGACGGCGTCTCGCCATGCGTCATCGCGTGGCCGAAGTAGGTGATGATCTCGCGCCCCGGCCAGATCAGCAGATCGGGATGCGCACGCTGGACCACACCGAGCGTGCGCCAGTGCGCGCCAGTGACGTACTCGGTCACCATCAGGAAATCGATCTGCACTGCGCGGGCCTGCGCGATGAAGTTCTCCCAGTCCGGTGCATTCGGATTGGAATGAAACGCATGCATGTGGAAGTCGCCGTGATACCAGCCGGCCTCGGCGCGCGCGATATGCGTCGCATCCACCGGATCGTTGGCCGGCGTGGTCTGTGAACCAACCGACTTGCACTCGACCTTCAGCGTCCACTCGGCGCCACCCGGCGATACCGCTGCAATGCCCAGCTCGGCGTACCAGACACCGGGCTCGATCACGCCGGGGAAATAGCCGCGGTCGGCTTGGCCGGCCTCGATGAAAACCGGGCCGTGGTCCGAGTCGATGCGCCCCTGGCGCGAGCCCGACCAACCTCGGAAGCCTTCGACATTGCGGTAGCCATGGTTGTCCCACAGGCCGAGATCCAGCGTCGTCGAAGTCAGTGGCGTTGTCGGCAGCGGACCCGACTCCGACCAACCGTAGGACAGCTCGACGCGATGCGTGCCGGCCGGTACGACAAAGGGCTTCATCTCGTAGGTCTTGGCGTCTGCGCCGCTGACCGCGCCGCTGAACTCGACAGGCCCGCCATCCAGCACGCAGTTCGCTGCGTCAGGTGGCACCGGTACCGATGGCGCGTCGTCACCGCCACCGCAGGCCGACAGGCCGAAAATCAGCGCGGAAACGGCAAACAAGAGGGCAAGAATCTTCATGCGCCATTCTACTTCGGCTGCAGCGTCCAATCCCGGCTCTTTGGGTATGCTACGAAGATGACAATGCCACCCCGTCTTTCGCTGCGCTCCCACCTGTTCCGGCTTGCGGTGCGCTCACTGATCGTGCCCTGCATCAGCGGCTACGCGCCGGTCGCAAAGCGCCGCGCGCGACTGGAGCTGACGACACGTCTGACGCGCCTGCCGCTGCCGGCGGGGACGCAGGTCGAGCCCACCACCTTCCGCGGCGTACCCGGCGAGTGGGTGCGCAATCTGCGCATCACACCAAAACGCACGGTGCTGTACCTGCACGGCGGGGCTTACGCGATCGGCTCGCCCGCCGTATACCGCGAGTACATGGCGCAAATGGCTAGGCAGTGGCAGGCACAGGTCGCCGTCATCGACTATCGGATGGCGCCGGAACACCCATTTCCCGCTGCCTTGGACGATGCGATTGCGGCTTATCAGTCGCTGCTCGAATCCGGCGTTGCTGCGACTGATCTGGTCGTTGCCGGTGACTCTGCCGGCGGCGGACTGACGCTGGCCTGCGCGCTGAAAGCTCGCGAGTTGGGTCTGTCCCAGCCCGATGCGCTGGCTGTCGTGGCGCCCTGGACCGATCTGACGATGTCCGGCGAATCAGCGCAGAAGGTCCGCGACGACATGCTGTTCAATGCGACGATGAACATTGCCGCAAAGGATTACCTGGCTGGCGCTCCCGCAACGACGCCGCTGGCCTCGCCGCTGTATGCGGATCTGCGCGGCCTGCCGCGCACGCTGATCCAAGTCACCGATACCGAATTGCTCCTCAGCGATGCAACCCGTCTCGACACCGCGCTGCGTGCGGCAGGCGTCGGCAGCGTGCTGCGCGTCTGGAAAGGCCTCTGGCATGTCTGGCCGCTGTTCGCCGGCAAGCTGCCGGAAGCAGACGCGGCGCTGCGCGAAGCCGCCGAATTCCTGGATGGCCCTGCACGTCCATGACCTACAGCCGCTGGCGTGATACCGGGCAGCGTTTCGAGTTCAAGACACACCCGGTGTTTTATCAGCGCCACGGCAAGGGCAGCACCGCGCTGTTGCTGATCCATGGGTTTCCGACCGCATCCTGGGACTGGGAACCGATCTGGCCGGCGTTGTGCGAGCGTTTCGACCATGTGCTCGCGCCGGACATGCTGGGCTTCGGCCATTCGCCCAAGCCGCTGCGCCATCGCTACTCGCTGATGGAGCAGGCGGACCTGTGCGAAGCGCTGCTCGCGCTGCATGAGGTCAGCGCGGTTCACATCCTCGCGCACGACTACGGCGTCAGCGTCGCACAGGAGTTGCTGGCGCGACACCGCGAACGCCTCGGCCAGGGCCTGCAACTGCGCTCGGTCGTCCTCCTCAACGGTGGTCTGTTCCCGGAAACCCATCGCGCCACGCGCACGCAGAAATGGCTGCGCAGCCCGCTCGGTCCGTTGCTGGCGCGCTTCATCGGCGAACGCGGCTTCACTCGCGCACTGGCGGGAGTGTTCGGGCTGCGAACCCAGCCTTCGCCGATCGAACTGCATGACTTCTGGCAGCTGGCGAGCAGCAACCATGGCACGCGCGTCATGCCGCGCCTGCTGAGCTACATCAGCGAGCGGCGCAAACAGCGCGAGCGCTGGGTCGGCGCGCTGATCCACACCAAAGTCCCGCTGCGCCTGATCAATGGCCCGGTCGATCCGGTCTCTGGAGAGCACATGGCGCGGCGCTACGCCGAGCTGGTCCCCGCACCGGATATCGTTTCGCTGCCGGGCATCGGCCACTACCCGCAGGTTGAAGCGCCGGACCGGGTGCTGCGTGCGTTCTTCGAGTTTCACCGCAAGCGCGTGCCGCGAGCGGAAAGCGTCTGACCCCCCATATTGGGCGGATTGGCGGGGCGAAGTCGCTGTCGCTATGCTCAGGCGCACCGCAGCTGCAGCCCAGGCACACGCCGACCATGAGCGAGTCCACCACCATCAGCGAATCTGGCGTTGTCAGCCAGTTTCCGGATCGCGTGCCTGCACGCATCGGCAAGTACGAAGTGAACGACGAAGTCGGTCGCGGCGCCTGCGGCGTCGTCTACCGCGGCTTCGACCCCTTCGTTCAGCGTGACGTCGCGATCAAGGTTGCCCTCGCCGACGCCAGCGCGCGCGACAAATCCGCGCAACAGCGCACGTTCTTTGCCGAAGCCCGCGCCGCCGGCATGCTGCAGCATCCGAACATCGTCGCGCTGTACGACGCTGGCGTGGAAGGCGAGCTCAGCTACATCGTCATGGAGTTCATCGCTGGCGAAACCCTGCTAAGCCTGTGCCGGCCGCGCACCGAACGGGCGCCACTGGATCAGGTCATCGAGCTCGGCTACAAGTGCGCCAAGGCGCTGGACTACGCACACGGCAAGGGCGTGCTCCACCGCGACATCAAGCCTGGCAACATCATGCTGATGCCGGACGGCACGCCCAAGCTGATGGATTTCTCGATCGCGGAGATCCTGAGCGCCGAACCCAGCAGCGGTCCGCGCAGCGTCGTTGGCTCGCCGCTGTACATGTCGCCGGAGCAGATTCAGCGCCAGCCCCTCGGGCCAACCAGCGATCTGTACTCGCTCGGCGCCGTGCTGTTTCAGCTGATTGCCGGTGTGCCGCCGTTCGCGAATCCGGAAATTCCACTGTTGTTCCGTGCGATCCGTGAGCAGCCTGCGCCGCGCCTGCGGGATGTGCGGGCGGATGTGCCGATCGCGCTGTCGGAAATCGTTGAGCGCCTGCTGAGCAAGGCACCCGAACAACGTTTTGCGACGGGACAGGAACTCGCCTCTGCACTGCTGCGCCTGCAGGAGCAGCTGCGCAGCGGCAACGCCCAGGCCACCCGCCGCGATTCGCGCGATGCTATCCGCCGTCTGCACTTCTTCAATGGCTTCAGCGACGATCAGATCGACGAGGTCCTCAACGCCAGCGTGATCATGACCTACGGCCAAGGCGAAGTGCTGATGCGCGAAGGTGACGTCGACAACGCGTTTTTCATCATTGCCCGCGGCAGCGCCGATGTACTCAAGGGCGGCAAGCTGATCAGCCGGCTCGACAAGGGCGATTGCGTCGGTGAGATCGCTTTCCTGACCGCGGCGCGGCGCACAGCCACCGTGGTCGCCGCCACCAGCATGATGGCGCTCAGGATCAACGCGACCCTGCTGAGCGAGGTTTCGCGCGAGTGTCAGCTCAGCTTCTACAAGGTTTTCTCCGAAACGCTGATCTACCGCCTGTCGCTGACCAGTGCCAAACTGTCCGCAGCGGCGGGCTGAAAGCCGTTTTTCTGTTCAGCCAGCACTAAGGGCGTGGGAATAAATTGCCGCCACAGGCACAAAGATTGCGCTGATAAATCAACCAGGGAAGTTCCAACCATGAAAAGTCACTCGCTACTGTCCTTGCTGTCGGCTGCTGCGCTCGCCATGAGCCTGAGCGCCTGCTCGCCGCAGGCCCCGACGGACGAAAACGCGACCCCCTCCGCGGAACCGACCGCCACGCCGGAGCCGACACCAACGCCAGTGAGCGCAGCCGAGCTTGAGCGCCAGCGCGAAGCCCGTGAAGAACGCGCCCGCGAGCGTGCGGAGCGCGAGCGCGCCGAGGCCGCGGCAAGAGTCTGCCAGGAGTGCGGCACGATCAGCGCCATCACGCCGATCAAGCAGAAAGGTCAGGGCTCCGGCGCCGGTGCGGTTGCCGGCGCGGTTGCTGGCGGCGTCGCCGGTCACCAGGTCGGTGGCGGTCGCGGCAAGGATGTTGCGACCGTCGCCGGTGCCGTGCTCGGGGCACTTGCCGGTAACGAAGTCGAGAAGCGCGTGCGCTCGACCGAAACCTACGACGTGCTGATCTCCATGGACAACGGCAGTCAGCGCCAGATCAATGTCCCCAGCCTCGGCGGCCTGAGCGTCGGTACGCCGGTTCGCGTCCAGGGCGATACGATCTCGATGCGCTAAGCGCCTCGC
>JALYJV010000275.1 GCA_030775105.1 Pseudomonadota bacterium
ATCGTTCCTTACGGTGCTGGAGGTGTGGCGGTGGGCGCGGGTGTTGCCAGTGCGGGCGCTAACGGCGGTGCCGCAATGCCGCCCGGTGTCGATGTCGGGTTGGTGTCCGGCAGATACAGCGGGCCCGCCTGGCCGCAGCCGCCCATTGCGAGCAGCGCCATCATCGGGATGATCAATCGCGGTGCACGCTTCGGAAAATGGCGCATGGGCGGAGACGCTGCAAATGGGCGGGCAGTATACCGGCCACCGCTGCCGGGTTCGCATTGCCGTTCCGGCGCGGCGCGCTGACAATGCGCGCCATGAAAGTCCAAGAATCCGAAACCGAAGTCATCCTCGAACCCGAAGCACCGGCGCGGGCCTGCGTCATCTGGCTGCACGGGCTGGGGGCAGACGGCTTTGATTTTGTTCCGGTTGTCGAGGAGCTTCGGCTACCCGCAGACACCGCAATCCGCTTCATCTTCCCGCACGCCGCCGAACGCCCGGTCACGCTCAACGGCGGACTGGAGATGCGCGCCTGGTATGACATTACCGGTCTCGACAAGAGCAGCCGTGACGACGAACCCGGGATCCGAGATTCGGTCGCCGACATCAGCGAGATCATCGCCGAGCAGATCGGCGCCGGCATTCCGAGCCAGCGCATCATCGTTGCCGGCTTCTCGCAAGGCGGCGCGATTGCGCTGCACTGCGCGCTGCGCGAACCCGAACTGCTGGGCGGCCTGCTCGCGCTGTCGACCTATCTTCCGCTGCAGGCAACACTGGACGCCGAACTGAGCAGTGCGAATCGCAAGATCCCGGTGATGATGGCGCACGGCACCCAGGACCCCGTCGTGTCCTACGCCTGGGGCGAAGATGCCGCCAAGGCACTGCGTGAGCGCGGCTACGCCGTCGAATGGCGCAGCTACCCGATGCAGCACCAGGTCTGCATGGAGCAGATTGCGGATATACGGACTTGGCTGCTGGCGCGGCTAGGCGGATAAAGCCGGACCAACCTTGCCGGCAAGCTCAACTCGTTGTATTCGACGTCTTCAAGCAGGGACAGCGCCCAAGCTGCGAATCCTGCGTATCAGTTGGGCTCCTGCAGCCGGATCGTGTACTCGGCAACGATCTTCGTCGTACCTTTCATCGTTTCCATATCGACCGTTGTCGACGTCACCTGCAACAGGCCTGGCGTGCCGGACTCATAGCTGCTGCCGGCAGCACTGGTGAGGATCATGCCGCTGATCTCACCGCTGCCAGGCGCAGTCTCACTGAGGAAAAAGCCGCCGAGTCCCGTCAGGCTGCAATCACGCAGCAAGACAACATCGACGCCGAGCGTGCCCATGCCCGTTGCCTTGAATGACACCGTATCGCCACCCTTGAACAACTGCCCCTTGCTGAACTGAGGCGTCAGGCCCGGCGGGCTGTTGAACAGGTCATGGGCGCGCTTGTACTCGGCGATGTTCTCCGGCGGCAACAACTGGCAGCGGCTGTTGCTGAGGTCTGGGCTGATCGCCCCATCGGTGGCGACTTCGCTTGCGGCGCTGCTGGACGCGGCAGCCGGCGCGGAATCGACACCCTGCTTGCAGGCCGAGAGCAATGCAAGAAAGGCGACGAACGCAAGGCGCAGAGCGCAGGAATAAGTTTGCGGACGGATCATCTGGAACTCCGGGGTACTGTGGGCTTGTAGCTGGTTCGCCGATGCGAATGCAGGTGCGGACGTGCCTGACGAGCGTATGCCGCTGAATCCGACCGCAGTGTGAACCACTGCCGATCGGCGGTGTTTTCCTACAGCACGTCGTAGAGCTTGAGCCGGTACTCGCGCGTACGTTCGTCGACAGCACCGAGCCAGTCGAACAGGTCGACGAGACGCTTGCGGGCGATATCTTCTTCGAACTTGCGATCCAGCCGCACCGCTTCGATCAGTTGTTCGAAGGCGCCATTGATGTTACCGCTCGAAAGTTGCTGAGCGGCATTGAGATACGGCGCACGTGCCGGAGACTCGGGCAGATTCGTACCGGGATCGCGGATAAAGGCGAGCACCCGGCGAATCGCCTGCGCATCGCCGTATTCCTTGTCGGTTTCGCTGATGCCATCGAGGAAGTGTTCCACGCCAACCGGATCGTCGAGCAGCAGCAGGCGCGCAAGGCGCAAACACGCCGGGCCGCGCGTCGCCGGATCGGTCGCCGCCTGCTGCAGCGCACCCAAGGCCTGCTCGAACTGCCCATCGGCAAGCAGGGCATCAGCGTCGGCAAGCAGATCGGACGGTGGTGGCGGCAGGGCTTTGTCGAGGAACTGCTCGATCGCCGCCTGCGGCAGCACGCCGGTGAACTCGTTGGCAACGCGCCCGCCGATGATCAGCTTGACGTTGGGAATGCCGCGCACGCCGGCACGCTGCGCCCATTCCTGCTGCTCGTCGACATTGACCTTGGCAAGCACGACGCGCCCGCTGAACTTGTGCACGGCCGCTTCGATCGCCGGCGTCAGCGCCTTGCAGGGTTCGCACCACGGCGCCCAGAAATCGACCAG
>JALYJV010000276.1 GCA_030775105.1 Pseudomonadota bacterium
CACCACTGCTGCATGCCGCCGAGCACGACGAGACCGGCGAGGAAGAAGGCGACGAGCAGGCCCTCGCGGATGATCAGGCGTCCCTGGTGACGGCGATACGCAGTCGCGAAGCCCATGAAGAACAGCAGCAGGCCCAGGAACAGCGCAGGGTGATGCGAGAACACGACGATGCCGAACAGGATCAGCACGTTCACGCCCATGATCGGCAGCGGCGCCGCTTTCGCGCTTGCTGCAACGACAATTCCGCGCAGCTCCTTGCGGAACAGGAACGTCACCACTGTTGCGTTGATCGTGACGGCAATCGCGGCCTTCCAGCCGAACGTACTCAGCATGAACGCGGTGTCCCAACCCCATTTGCCGGCAACCATCAGTACCGGTGGAGCAGCAAATGGCGTCAGCACACCGCCGATCGAGACGTTGACGAACAGCACGCCCAGCGTTGCGTACTTGAAGCGGGTCGACAGCTCAGGCTTGGCGAGGAACTGATCCCTGAGAATCAACGCACCGAGCGTCATCGCCGCCGGCTCGGTGATGAATGAGCCCAGCAGCGGCACAAACGCCATGATCGTGAAGTAGGTCGATGCGCTGGTCGGCAGCGGCAGCGCGCGCGAAACACCACGCACCATCAGTGATGCAAGATCGAGAATCGGCCGGCTGCCCGCGACGATCATGATCGCAAAGACGAACATCGGCTCGGTGAAGTTGCGCCCATCGATGTAGACCACCGCGCTGTCCTTGCCCTCCAGCGCGAACATCAGCAGCACGAGCACCATCGCCCAGAATCCGAAAACGACCTCGACCTCACCGAGCAGATGGAAGATGCCTTCGTGCCTTGGAAAACGATGCGCCAGGCGCTCGAAAAACTTGGTCGAAAACGTGTGCAGAAGCGCAATGGCGAAAATCGCTGCAGCGAGAGTCTGGATCAGAGTGGGGCTCATGGTCTACGGTCATCGGCCGGATGCATTCGGCAACGGTAACACAGGAGCCTGCGCACCCGGCCGTCCTTCCGGATTGCTTGGCGTACCGGCCGCACTCAGAGAATGATGCGCGACTGCTCGTTGCCCGCACCGAGTACCAGCGCATTGATGCGCTTGACGAAGCCGGCGGGATCCTCGAGCTGACCGCCCTCGGCAAGCACCGCCTGACCATAGAGCAGTTCGACTACATCATCGAAGGACTGCGCGGCATCGCCGGACTTGAGCCGCGTCACCAGCGGATGGCTGCCATTGAGCTCGAGGATGGGCAGGCTGCCCGGCAGTTTCTCACCGGCCTGCTTGAGGATTTCCTCGAGACGCCGCGACATTCCCTGCTCGCTGGCGACCAGACAGCACGGCGACTCAGTGAGACGCGATGACAGACGCACATCGGCGACGCGCGACACAAGCAACGCCTTCGCTCGTTCGAGCACGTCTTTGAGCTCGCCTTCCAGGCGTGCCTTGTCCGGTGTCTCGATCTTGCTTTCAAGATCCTTCGACGCGCGCGCGACCGATTCCAGCGGTTTGCCTTGATACTCGTGCAGATGACCGACAAACCATTCGTCGATGCGATCGGTGAGCAACAGCACTTCGAAACCACGTGCGCGGAAACCTTCGAGGTGCGGACTGTTACGTGCAGCGGCGTCGGTATCTGCGGTCAGGTAGTACAACTTGTCCTGGTCTTCCGCCATGCGCGTGATGTAGGCGTCGAGGCTGACTTCCTTGGCGCCGTCGCTCGCGTTGGTCGAAGCAAAGCGACACAGCTTGGCGATGCGCTCGCGATTCGATGGATCTTCGACAATGCCTTCCTTGAACACCGGGCCGAACGCTGCCCAGAATTCCTTGTAGTTGTCCGGCTGCTTCTCGGCCATGTCGTCGAGCACATCGAGCACGCGCTTGATCAGCGCCGAGCGGATCTTCTCGACGGTGCGATTGCCCTGCAGGATTTCACGCGAGACGTTCAGCGGCAGATCGGCGCTGTCGACAAGGCCACGGACGAAGCGCAGATAGGCCGGCAGCAACTCTGCCGCCTTGTCCATGATGAAAACGCGCTTGACGTAGAGCTGCACACCACGGCTCTGCTCGCGATCCCACAGATCGAACGGCGCCTTGGCCGGGATGTACAGCAGCGAGGTGTATTCGAGCGTGCCTTCGACGCGGTGGTGCGCCCAAGCCAGCGGATTCTCGCTGTCGTGGGCGATGTGCTGGTAGAACTGCTGGTAGTCCTCGTCATTCAGTTCAGACTTCGGC
>JALYJV010000277.1 GCA_030775105.1 Pseudomonadota bacterium
ATCCACGGTAGATCGGTTCCATGTCCACACCGACTGAGCAGGTAGGCGGTACCCGTCCGCACCTCGTCCATGCGTCCGTTGCTGCGATCCTGCTGGTGCCGCTGCTGACGGCTTGCCTGGGTGGAGAGACGGTTGCGCCGACCAACGCCATCGATCCATCACCCGCAGTCGTTGTGCTCGACATTCAGCGTGGCCAGTCGCTGTACGAAACCCAATGCGTCACCTGCCATACGACGCAGGCGCACTGGCGCAACAACTCCATCGTGGGCTCGTGGAGCGACGTGCTGGTGCAGGTTCAACGCTGGCAAGCCAATACTGGCCTGCGCTGGGGTCCGTCGGAGGTCGGCGACGTCGCGGCCTACCTCAACGCCATCTATTACAAGATGCCGTGCTCCACGCCGGGCTGCCAGGGACAATCCGCCGCAGCGCTCACTCAAGCAATCAGCGCGGCGAGGCCCGGGTGATCCATTCGACCTCCCCCAGACCAGGCGCGGAGTCACACCGATGCTGATCAAGATGTTCACCGACAAGACGGTAGCCGCGACAGCCAATGCTCTGCGCATTGCGGTTGAAGCCAACCACTACGGCGTCATGCAGGTTCACAACCTGCAAGAGACCCTGAACAAGAAGGGTGTGGACTTCCAGCACGCATGCCTGGTGTTCGAGGTGTGCCAACCGCAGCAGGCAAAGAAGGTCCTCGACCGGGACATCGGCGTCTCGACCGCGTTGCCGTGCCGAATCTCGATCTATGAGGAAGGACGACAAACCGTCCTGGCGGCTCTGAAGCCAAGTCTTCTGCTCGCCATGTTCCGTCTGCCGCAACTGGAATCTGTCGCGCAGGAGGTTGAAACCACAATGACGAAGATCATGCAGGAGGCAGCCCAGGCAGACAGCTGACCCCTGTGCTGAGCGTGATCGGTACAGGCTACGTCGTTGCCAGGTAGCTGAGTCCTGTTATGGAGGCGACCTCTCGCTGCTTGGGCAGAGAACGCCACCTTCCAGATGTTCCGCACGCTTTCACGTTCATTGTGGCTGCCTCAATGACGGCGCCATCACGCACGAAATCATCGACGTGCTGGCCGTGTTCGACGCCCGCGCGCTGCGCTTCCACCCACTGGAATTCGTGACCTGTGATAATGACTGCGACTGGATGTTGAGCGAGCCTTCGATGAACGAACTCAAGTCGTACAAGGTGTGGGATGTGCCGACGCGCTGGTTCCACTGGATCACTGTGCTGTGCGTGATCGCACTGGCGGCACTGGGGCTCGTGATCCTGAATGCAGGCGCGTTCAAGATTCCGAACGAGGGCAAGGTGCTGCTGAAGACACTGCACGTGTGGGTGGGCTATGTGTTCGCCCTCAACATCGTAGTGCGCATCGCGTGGGCATTTGTCGGCAGTCACTACGCGCGCTGGCGCCAGATTCTTCCTGGCGGGCGCGGCTATCTTGCGCGCGTTAGCAGTTACATGGCGGCGTTCGCGGCCGGTCGTCCGCAGCACTATCTGGGACACAACCCGCTGGGGCGCATCGCCGTCGCCGTGCTGCTCCTGCTGATCACCGCGCAGGCGCTTACCGGCCTGGTGCTGGCGGGTACCGACATCTACTTTCCGCCGTTCGGAAACTGGATCGCGCAATGGATCGCAGCGCCCGGTGTCGATCCGGCGACGCTGGTGCCGTACTCGCCGGAGATGTACGACAAGACGTCCTATGCGGACATGCGCGCAATGCGCAAACCGGTCGCCACCCTTCATCTGTACGGCTTCTTCGTGCTCGGCGGGATGATCGTCCTCCACATTGTGGCCGTCGTCGTGACCGAACTGCGCGAAGGCGGTACGCTCGTTTCCGCGATGTTCACGGGCCGCAAGATCGTGCAGGGGCAACCTGTCGATGCGCCCGATCACGTGGCCAAAAAGAGTCCGTAACGTGCATCTGCTGAACGCCCCCGCGCGATATCGCTTCTTGAGCAGCAAGGGCGGCGTCGGCAAGGCCTGCGGTCAGACACTTTCGAGCGCTCAACCCGGTTTGCCGTCGATACGTTGACGCATCAGGACCGGCCAGTAACGTAGCGCGTACAACCCGAAGCCCGCCGACCAGAACGCCGCCGAACCGAGTACGGCGTGCAAACCCGCGGCCGGAGCGAACAACGGCACCGCTACCCGACACACCGCGGCGGCGAGCACCAGCCCGTAGCACGCGACATCGACACCATCGGCGCGCAGTGCACGGCCGGTATGTCCCCGCGCAGTGCGCGTCATCATGCCGATCATCAGGCCTCCCATGGCACCTACCGTCAGCGCATGGACTGCAATCGACGGGGCGACGAAGCCCAACAC
>JALYJV010000278.1 GCA_030775105.1 Pseudomonadota bacterium
CCCACCGACCCGTTGAAACAGATGGCTGCAGTCTGGCATCCCTATTCAAGCTTCGGCGAGGAATGGGGAACAGACGACTACGCCCAGCCCAACTTTGCACCGGATGTTTTCGAAGACATTCTTGAGATCAAGGCAGCAGGCTTTCCGGTGGTTGCGACTGAAACTGGCGATCGCAATGTTCCCGGAACGCGGGGTGCGCCGCTGGTGGCCAACATCACGCGCTGGGCGGACCGCCACGATGTGGGTGTGCTCGGCTGGGCCTGGGCGGTCTGGCAGGAGCCGGATCATGTGCTGATCAAGGACGCCAACGGCACGCCGACCGATGGCTATGGGCGGGTGTTTCGTGACTGGTTGCTGGCGCACTGAACAACGCGAGGCGCTGCAGAGGTTCAGGCCCTAAGCCGCCTGCCGGACGACAGCACCAACACTGCGATGCACTGGCGCGCGTACCGCAGGAAGGGCGGCAGCGATGGGGGCACGCAGCACGATCTCGGTGTGACGCAACAGGCCGAAGAGCTGAGGCCCACGTACCAGGTAGCGCTGCGTCATGCGGCCCGGTGCCTGAAGCAGGCGAAACAGCCATTCCAGTCCGCTGCGCTGCATCCACAGCGGCGCACGTCGTTCGTCACCGGTCATGAAATTGATCGACGCGCCGATGCACAGCGCCATGCCGCGCGCGGTGCCGCGCACCTTGAGTCTCTGCGCAACGATCTCCTGTTGCGGAGCGCCGACGGCCAGCAGGCAGTAGCGAAACGGGCTGTGTGCTTCGATAAAGCGCAGGCAGGCTTCCATCGCCAGTTCGTCGTGAACAAAGCCCATCGGCGGGACATGGTGAGCCAGATTGCGCAGCCCGTACTGCTGCGCCAGATACTCCGCGTGCTGTGCGTTACCGCCAATCAGGACGATGCGATCGTCCGGCACGACCAGCTGCTTGAACAGCGTCGCGGTGAGGTCACTGCCGGTGCACACGGGCAGGCGCCTGTTCTGGGTGAACTGGACCAGATGGGAAATGAAGCGGCTGTCGAGCAGGACGTAGGCCGCATCTGCATACAGCGCACGAAATGACGGCTCATGGTGCAAGCGGATCAGATGATCGGCGTTCGGGGTCACGACATAGCCGAAACGTCGGTCGCCGAAACCCGCGGCGACGTCGGTGAATCGATCAAGATCGTAGTCGTCGATGGAGAGCGTCAGCGGCGCAATGGGCGTTCGCATCTGACGCGGTAGCAAGACCTGCTTCTGGAACACCGCGACCGGTATGCCGAGCAGGGTCAGGACCCACGCAGGAAGGACCGCTGCCAGAGCAGCGCGCGTCGAATGCCAGCCTGAGTGCCGCGCTGCCAGCTCTGCAGCCCAGTTGTCGCTCAGCGTTTGCGGGCACAAGCCAATCGGCACGGCGAGTGCCTTGAGGCGCTGGACGATGGCCTGTGTCGGGTTGTCGATCGTGTCCGGTGAGGCCAGGACAATCCAGTCCAGCGGACGTGACTTGCCGAGTTCAATCAGGTCTGCAAGCGATCCGTCCGGCTCGCCGAGCGATCCGTCTCTGCGGCCCTTGCGATCGTCAAAGACACCGATCATCTCGATGCGACTGCCGTTTGACCGCTTGAGCTGTTGGATCACACGATCCGCCAGGGCACCGGAGCCGACGATTGCGACCGACTCGGTGATCACGCCGGACCGCTCGAGTTGCCGCAGGACGGTCACCATCAGCCAGCGCACGAACGCCGTAACCATGAGGCTGATCGCAAACCACAGCGACAGCCAGACGGCGGGCAGCTGGCTCAGTGATCGGCTGGCGATGCCGATCACGGCGACCACGCTGGCCAACATCAGGAAGCGGACCACGTAGCAGCGAATCAGCGGACCGGTCTGCCCACTGCTGGCGAAGCGGACAAAGGCTTTGTCACACAGGACCAACGGTGCCAGCAATGCTGCAGCAAGTGCTGCTCGTGCGCCATCAGTCCAGATGCCGGAGGCCGCTGCAGGAGCAACACCGCTGGCGAAGAGCAGGGTGGCAACCCATGCTGCGAGCAGAATGCCGCTGAAGTCGAACAGGGGAAGGAGGTCCCCAACCAGATGAACTGCGTCACGGCCTATCTTGCGGGGACTTTTTCGCGCTGTCGGCGCGATACGAAACGGGAATGAACTCTTCATGTCCGCGACGCTACGCGCGGTGCCATGATGCGTCTGTTCCACCTCGAACTCAGTCCGACTCAGCACTCAGTACATCAACGTACTCAGTGCAGAAACGTACTCAGTGCAACAGCGTACTCAGTTCCGTGCCCCACTCAGTGCGATGTACAACGCATCGAACAGTACGTGTTTGAAAGGGGAATACGAAGCGTGATAACGGGAGTCGGGACTCAAGGTTTCAGACGGACGCTCAGCTCGATTCCGACGATCTCTTCACTGTAGTCGTTGAAGTCCAGGTTGGACGCCCGCTCGTTATAGATGCCGAACAGTTTGATCGTGAAGTAATCGACCAGTGCATAGGCAACACTCAGGTTTGCGGATTTTGTGGTGTCTCCGCGCCCCGAGTTCTCCGCCGCAAGACCGCTGATGCTGCGAAACGAGCTGCTGGCCCATGCGTAGTCTGCCAGGAACGAAAGATCAACAATGGGTTCCCATCGGATCCCTACGCTGGCGCCGGTATCTGTCGTGTTGTCTGCGGTGGCGACGTACGGAGCAACGCGGCGAAACAGGTGTGCATTGACTTCGGTCACCGCCGACAGGTCGCGCTCATAGCCGATCTCGCCGGTCAGTTCGAGGCTGGCGCTGTCGTCCTGGGCGGTCTTGTACTGGCTCACGCCCAGTTTTGCGTCGAGGCGGGTCAGTCCGCTGACTGCGTAATCGACGGTTGCCTGCAAGGTCTGCAGCTTGTAGCTGTCGAATGATTCAAAGGGTTCCCCCACGGCTGGGGGTGGTTGCGCATTGAAACCGTTGAAGTCGACTGACTGCTCTTCGAGAAGGATGCCGATCAGTATCGGTATCTCGTTCTCCTGGGCGAGTTCCTTCTCGATGCCGTACTGCACGCCAATGCTGTATGTCGTCTCCTCAACCGCGAAGTCCGGCGAAGCCAGCCGCGCAGGTGCACCGGGAGCGGGCTGGGGCAACGCGGGTGCCGCAGGCAACGGCGAGCGCAGATCGCGATAGCGTCCACCAGCGATGACGCTCCAGTCGGGGGTGACTGCGTAACGCAGCTGGCCGCGCACGATCTGATCACGCTCGATCGACAGCTCAGTGCTGCGGCGGTCCTCAAAGGAGGCCATGCGCCGTTCGTGACTGAAGCTCAGCAAACCCGTGGTGTTGTTCAAGAGCTTTCCGCTCAGGCTGGCGCCGAGCGCCAGCTCTTCGTGATCAAGGTCGGTGAACTCGTCGAAGCGAACGACCCTTCCTTCTACCGTGGACTGCAGCTTCCACAGGTTATACGCGTAGTTGGTGTTGAGTCCGGCCGTGTAACGCTGAAGGTTATCGGCGGTCTCGGTCGTGTTGGTGACGTCTGCCACCTGGCTCGAGAAACGATAGACGTTGGAGTTGTAGAGGTACTGACCACTTCCGAAGGGGATGAACTCCAATGCGGCCGATTGTGCCTGTCCGGCGAACATCGCGACCGACACTGCGAGTAGCGCCTTTACGAGGACGTGAACCCGAAGTTCCGTGGCCTGTGTTGATATTTTCATCGAATGCCCCTGCGCCGAACGGATGCGGTTGTCAGCCTTGCAAAGTGAAACAGCGGCTATCCGTCCGCCACGCAGGACCGATGGCCGATCTCAAAGGGAGAATCAGAACGCATTGGCAGTCTGCAGAACGGCCTTGTAGGTCTTGGCAAGAATCTTCAGATCGAACAGCGGCGACCAATGATCGACGTAGTAGAGATCAAGCTCGACACGCCGTTTCAGTTTGTCGACGGTATCGGTGGCGCCACGCGAGCCGTTGATCTGCGCCCAGCCGGTCATGCCGGGGCGAACCCGATGGCGGTGCGGATAGCACTCGGTGATCTCATGCCCGTACTGCTGCTCGGTACGCATGTCGACCGCGTGGGGGCGTGGCCCGACCAGCGACATGTCGCCGGCGAGTACGTTGAAGACTTGCGGCAGCTCATCAAGACTCCAACGGCGCAGGAATCGTCCGACGCGCGTGACTCGGGCATCGCCGCGCAGGGTTTGCTGCATGGCGACGCCGGGCTCGTCAGTCGCGACATGCATCGTCCGAAACTTGAAGATGTCGAACTCGCAATTGTTGTAGCCGTGTCTGCGCTGGGTGAACAGCACCGGACCGGCGCTGTCCAGGCGGATCGCGATCGCGATCAGCGCCAGAGCGGGAAGGATGACCAGAGTCCCGATCCAGCCCAGCAGGAAATCCGAGCCGGATTTGACCACCGCGTTCCAGCGTCTGATGGGTCGATCGACGATCAGCTTTACCGACAGGACATCACCGACCAGTGGATCGATCTCGGTGATGGGGCCGGCCCACGCACCGCGTAGTGCCAGGCGCCGGAGTGCGACGGCGAGTGCGATGCGGACCGACGCGGCGGCGAACAGGGATGAAGCCAGCCACAGCCCCAGCCAGGCGCCAGGCAGCTGCTCAATCCACCGTCCAGCGAATGCGAACGCAGCCGCCACACCCGATAGCGCCAGGAAGCGACGCGTGAAGGCTCTGAGCAATCCAGAGGTATCCGCTGCAGCGGCGCGGTCAGCAAATCTGGGAACGTAGAGGATGAACGGTGCGAGGATGGCTGCGACCCAGATCAGTCGATCAAGCTCGATCCAGGTGCCCGCTAGTGACCCCGTCGGCGCGAACTGCATCGAGGAGGCCCACTGGCTGCCATAGGCGGCGAAGAGCATCCCGGCAAAGTCAACCAGGGGCAGGAGCTCGCTCGCGGTCACGGCGGATTGACGACTGATTTGCGGGGCCGCAGGCCTGGCAGATGTCGTGCGCGGTTCGCCGGAGTGTTTCATGCAGGACACGCTAGCGAAAAGCCGGGTGTCGATCTGTTCGATATCGAACATTGCCCCCGGTGACCGACGGTCTCAGGCTAGTCGGTCTTCGGCGGAGGTCGTGTCTTGCGCAGCGCCGTTCGGGCCCGAAAGATGATCTTCAACAGGCTGTGAGACAGCGAGCTGAAGTTTGACTGCCGCAACTGGCGCAGACGTCGGATCAGCAGCACGCCGAATCCGACGTGCTTGCGCCACTGCAGCTGGCGGCCATCGCTTGCTGTTTGCTTGGACTGCAACCAGCTCAACTGTCCCGGCTTTACCCGGAGTACAGGCGGTCCCCTGAACGCCAATACATAAACCATCCGATCCGCCTGGGAGCGATTGGGGAGCGCCGAATGCAAGGTTCGCCCCGCATGCAGGATGCACCAGCCAGCCGGCACCGGCTGAGCCAGCGCAGCTGATTCGTCGAAGTGGGACGTCTCGCACTCAATGGCGTGGATTCGCGGATCGTCATGGAGTGAGCGATGCGGCAGTAGCGGGCCGCGGCTTGAGCCTGGGATATACCGCATGCAGCCGTTGTCTTCCGAAACGTCCTGCAAGGGCATCCAGAAGCTGATCTGTTCGTAGTGAAATGTTGGATCATCCTGATGCGCCTCATCCTGATGCCAGGGGGTGGCCGCGCATTTGCCGACCGGTTTGACGATGCTGTGATCGAAGCTGAACTGGGCGTCAGCACCGAGCAGTTGTCGTGCAACTGACCGCACCCGGTGAAAGTACGCCGTGTTCAGCAACGCCGGCGCATACAGACTCGGTTTTATGATCTGCGGTTGGATCGCTTCGCCTTGTGGGGCATCAGCGCCGAGCATGTCGAACTGGTTGCCCTCCTCACGAC
>JALYJV010000279.1 GCA_030775105.1 Pseudomonadota bacterium
CTCCTGGGGCATGTTGCTGGGCATCGACGTGCGCCAGGGTTTGCGTGACTCGGAAGGCGAGTCCGGTGCGGCGCTCGATTACTTCCTCTGGCGTCCGCGCGGCCACATCAAGCTTGAAGTCTCCGACGAGCTGTCCGTCGGCCTTGCTGTTGCGGCCCAGATCAGCTCGGACAGCCTGCCGGAGCAAAGTCAGTGGGTGCTCGGTGGCGCAGATGCGATCTACGCATATCTGCCGGGCGTAGCGGTCGGTGATCAGGGTGCGCTGGCGGTGCTGCAGGCCGAGTATCAGGCGATCGATCTCGGCAGCGTCAAGCTCACGCCGCGGGTCTTCGTTGAAGGCGGCACCGCGCGTTATGTGGCAACCGAACAGTTTCCGGATGAGGCTGAAGTGACGCTGGTGGATGTGGGCGTCGAAGTCAGTGCCAGCCTGCGTGACTGGCTCGATGCAAGCCTCGCCTATGCCAGACCGCTCAAGGACGCAGACCTGCCCGACGACACCCGCGAACATGCCGAGGCAGGAATGCTGTTTCGTGTGTCGGCGAAGTTCTAATGGCCTGTAACAGAGAAATCGGTAGTGAGCATGCCTAACGGAACCGGGATGGTTGGTTGAAGAACGAAAGTTCCCGGTTTCGCCTGCGCGAAACCGGACTACGTGAACAGCTTGGAATTGTTCAGGTCTTCCCTAGCTGGGCCTCGACGTGACTGCACGCGCCAGCTCTGGTGCCTTGATCAACGTATCGGCGTCCTGCAAGAGGCGTTCGCGGGTCTGCAATAACTGATCGTCCAGGTCGTTGATCGTGAAGGCGTGGTCGAGCTCTTCGTAACGATCCTCCTCGATCGCCATCAGCAGTGCCAGCTGCTGCAGAACATTGCCTGCGCGCACTGTATAGAGCGGATTGTCCTCATCGGTGTCGTCGAGTTGCTCGATCAGCGTCAGCGTGTAATCGATCGAGTGTGCAGGAATCTGCGAACCCAGCAATCGGCATTCAATGTTCGTATGAACCTTGAACAGTTCGATCAACAGATCGAGCGCGAGCCGCACGTCGGTCACGCTGCTGGCGGTCAAAGTCAGCTGCAGCAGTTTCTGCATGACGTTGTGATCGCGCTGCAACTCCAGGTCGTCGCCCTGCCAGTTGGCCTTGCGCCATATATCCTGGAACGACTCCGGACTGCTCAGGGTTGCGAGGTTGATAGTTCGACGGGTACGCATCGTGAGCCTCTTTGAGATGGAAGCCCGCTGCCGCGCGACAGCGGGGGCGCAACTATGTGGTCGACTCTAGAAGCTGAACGTCAGGTTCGCAGAACCGAGGTCGACACTGGTGTCATCGAGCTCGAAGCGTTCGTACTCGGTACGCATTGCGATGGACTGGGTGATTCCGAAATTGACGCCGACGCCATACGTCATGTCGGTGCCATCGTCACTGCCGCTGAACGGTGTGACGCCAAACGTGCGTGCATCGACCTCCCAGAACAGCGCGCCGATCTTGCCGTAGGGGTTGATGCGCTCGGTCAGCGGCAGCGTAACGACCGCGTCTGCAGTCCAGCCGGTCGCGTCGACGCGGTTATCGCCATCTTCAGCCGTTCCAAAGTCGATGTACTGACCTTCAATGGCCAGAATCGGCCCCAGGCGAATACCGGCGATGCCCTTGTAGGCGACCTGACTGTCCGACAGGTCATCGTCGCTGTTGGGGATTTCCTCGCTCTCGATACGGTTGTAGCCGATGCCGCCGCCGAGATAGAGGCCGGGCTGCGGCCTGATGTTGGATTGGGCGTTTGCCAGCAGTGGCGATGCCAGCAATGCAGTGAGCACGATCAGCAGCATGCGATGTTGCGAACTGCGATCATTGCTCTGCTTCTGGATGGGCGTGAGTTCCTGGTTCATCGTTTGCCTCCGGTGGGCCGGTTGCTGCCTATGACTTTGTTGGAAAGCTTGTCTTTCGGCGTCGTTGTAGCGATCGCCGATGTTTCGCCGGCAGAGCCTGCATGTGGCGTGCCTGAATCGCCGCGAAGTCACCGGAACGCTGCGCATGCCTGGTGGTCGAACGCAGAAGCGCAGGCGGCTGGCAGCCGGCTACGTTCCATTCACGAGCGGAGAGCATTCATGACCCAGAAACAAGACCTCGGCCCAGGCGCGGAGAAGATCGAGCTTGAGCGTCGCCTCGATGCCAATCAGCAGAAGATGGATCAGGCCAATCGTGCAGACAGCAAGTCAGCACGCAAACTGAAAGCGCAGAACCGGAACCAGCCGGATCCCAATGAAAGCGTCCGCGAGGCGCTCGACAAGTCGCGCCGCAACTGAGTGTCTGGCTGCCGGATCAGTTGACGGCCGCGGATGCGGTCGTCAACTTCTGCGCGATCTGCGCAACATGACGGCCCTGGAAGTTGGCCATCGCCAACTCCTGTTCACTCGGCATGCGCTTGCCGTCACTGCCTGCAATGGTTGAGGCGCCATACGGACTGCCGCCCTTGATCTCGTCGACACCCATCTGCTCGGTGCAACTGTACGGCAGGCCGACGATCACCATGCCCAGATGCATCAGGGTCGGGAACAGGGTCAGCAGGGTGCTCTCCTGGCCGCCATGCTGGGTTGCCGATGCGGTGAACGCACTGCCGACCTTGCCGATCAGTGCACCGCTCTGCCAAAGGCTGCCGGTCTGGTCGATGAACGTGCGCATCTGCGCACAGACGTTTCCATAGCGGGTCGGCGCACCAAACACGATTGCATCGTAGTTCGGCAACTCCTCGATTCGCGCGTCGGGAATGCTTTCATCGCGCACTGCGTTGAGCTTCCTGAGCGTTTCGTCATCGACGATTTCCGGAACCCGCTTCAGATCCGCCTGGCTGCCGGCTTCGGTAACGCCGGCCGCGACCGCCTGTGCCATGCGCTCGACGTGGCCGTGCATGCTGTAGTAGAGAATCAGGACCTTGGCCATCTGTGAACTCCGGTGGTTTGCGTGCCGTTCTGCAATGTCGGACAACGACTGCCGTGCAGGATGCGCCCGGACGTGCGGTGCACAGTCTGCGTAGCGCCTGCTGGACGAGGCGCAAGAGACGTTCCCGGAAGCGGGCACCGCGATTGCGTACGCATGGGCACATCCATCGCCGGTTCCATTGCGCCATGACCACCGTACCCGCAACGGATATCGTCAGACAGGTCACCGCAGCAGTACGCTATCCCGATCAGGTGCGCCTGTTGCGTCGGACGGCAGGTGCCGCGGTGATCTTCTTTCTGCTCTGGCTGCTCGGCGAAGTGTTCCTGTTGATCTTTGCCGCCGCCTTGCTCGCCGTAGCCCTGCGCGGCATCAGCGTATGGATCGCTGGTCACACTCGTTGGACACCCGAGACCTGCCTGGTCATCGTCAGCGTGATCATCGTGCTGTCGATCACGATGGGGGTCCGGGTGAGTGGACCGCCACTGGCTGAACAGGGCAACCAGCTTTGGGAACAGTCGATCCATGCCTTCGATACCACGCGGCAGTGGCTGCAGCAGTTCAGCTGGCTGCAGCCGCTCGTTGAAGGCACTTCGGCGCAGAATCTGGCCGAGAATGGCCAGCGCATTGCGAGCAACCTAGGCATTGCGCTGATGTCCATGCTTGGCGCGCTCACCGGCGTCGTCATCGCGATCGTCACCGCGTTCTACTTTGCTGCGGCGCCCGGACTGTATGTCACCGGCGCGGTCCGCCTGCTGCCCAAGCATCGCCGCCAGCGTGGGCGCCAGTTTCTCAAGGAATGCGCCAATACCTTGCGGCTGTGGCTGTATGGTCAGGGCATCTCGATGCTGCTGGTCACCGTCGTGACCTATATCGGACTCGCGATGCTGGATGTGCCGCTGGCGCCGCTGCTGGCACTGATTGCCGGCCTGACCAACTTCGTGCCGTATGTCGGTCCGTTCGTGGGTGCTGCACCGGCGCTGGTCGTGAGTCTGGGCGTTGGAATGCAGACCGCGCTATCGGTCGCCCTGCTATTTGTCGCCATCCAGTTCTTCGAAGGCAACATTGTTCAGCCGATGGTGCAGAAGCGCATCAGCCGCTTGCCGCCAGCATTGACGATACTGTCGCAGACGATCATGGGCACACTGTTTGGAGCGATCGGTATCGTGC
>JALYJV010000280.1 GCA_030775105.1 Pseudomonadota bacterium
GATGCCGCCTGACCGGACTGCCAACGAACACGCCGGCATCCGCTGGAAAGTGCTGCCCGAGCTGAGCGCCACTGCGCTCGCTGTGCCGGCTCTGCTGCATGGCCTGCGCAGCTTCTGGAGCCGCGACCATCGCTATGGCGATGATGTCCTGCCTCTGTGCAAGCCCTGGATGGCGAACCTGCTGGTCCTGCTCGGGCCCCTGCTGCGTCCGTTCACTCGCCGCCGCGACTTCCCTGCGCAGCTGCGCAACCCTCAGGTCATGCGCTCTAAAGTCATGCGGCGCGACTTCGAGATCTTCGTCCGGATGCCGGATGACGTCGTCGAGGGCAGCCCGCGCCGTTATCCGATGCTCGTCGCGATGGACGCCAACGGCGGTTTCGCAACGACGGCCGAGACCGTGGACCGCCTGGCGCGCGCCGGCGAGATCGACGAGATGATCGTCGTCGGCATCGGCACGCCGCGCGCGCAGGGCGAACTCGAGTTCGGCTTCCGTCGTTTCGAGGAGCTGTCGCCGCCAGTGCCGGCCGGCCATCGCTACGACGATGCACTCGGCAGCTTCTTTCGCTCCGTATTCGCACTGCGCGGCCAGGAGGCACAGGCTCAGCTCGGCCAGGCACCCGGCTTCCATGCGTTCATCACCGGGGAACTGTTGCCGCGCCTGCTCGCCCGCCTGCCGGTCGATGCACAGGACATCAGCCTGCTCGGGCATTCGGCAGCCGGCACCTTCGTCGGCTATGCGCTGGCGCAGACGCAGTCGCCGTTCTCCGGCTACGTGTGCCTGAGCCCCGGCGTCGGCATCGGCAACGACTGGATGTTGCGCGAAGCGCCGGCGTCGCTGGCGCAGCACGGCAAGCTACCGCGCATCTTTGTCGCGATCGGCGCCGAAGAGCAGCACAACCCCTTCAACCTGATTGCCGGCATTCCGCGGGCATCGGAATACGTCGCGCTGCTGCGCGAACACGGCGCGCCGGCGACGGACTTTCATGTCCTCGATGGCGAGACGCATACGACGATCTATCCGCGCGCCCTTGCGCAGAGCCTGCTCGCTCTGCATCCGGCGCGGCGGGTGTCGCTGGCAGTGAATCAATAGCAGAGCCGACGGAACTGACGTCGGCCCCGGGTGGCGGGCTGGTCGCGGATGGAGATCCGAATGTCGAATGTGGTGGTGTTGCAGGTAGTGCTGATAGGCGCGCTGGCTTCCGGACCGGCGTGGGCCGACGACGCAGGTAACGATACGAGGCCTGATCAGGACGTCGCCGACAGTCTGTTCGCGGAGCCCGTGCAGGACAGCCCGGCCGCAGCGACACCCGCTGCCGATGCGGACGCTGACGATGATGAAACGCTCGCATCAATTCCGGTCCGGACCACGCCTGCCCCGCCGGCGATGGGCAGGGATGACGCCGGCGCGCCGATGCAGCTCGAGGAGATTGTCGTCACCGCAACCAAGCGCGCAGCCAGTCCGCGCGAACTGCCGTCGAGCATCTCGGCGGTGCGTGGCCAGGATCTGGAGAAGATCGGCGCGCAGGGCCAGGAAGACTTCCTGAAGCAGGTCCCCGGCGTGACCTTCGTCAACGACCAGATCACCCCCAACCGCATCACGATCCGTGGCATCGGCGCGGACCTCAATACCAGCAACACCACCGGTGTGTTTCTCGGCGACGTCCCGTTCGAGGATCCAACCCTGCCGCGCCTGACGCTGGACCCGAACCCCTTCGATCTTGCACGCGTCGAGGTGCTCAAGGGCCCGCAGGGAACGCTGTTCGGTGGTTCGGCGCTCAACGGTGCCGTGCGCTACATCCCGGAAGATCCGTCTCTCGCCGGCTGGGAAGGCAAGGTCTACATGCAGGTCGAGAATGTCTTCGAAGGCGGCCTCGGCACCAGCTATGGCGCCGCCGTCAACGTTCCGCTGGGCGATACCTTCGCGCTGCGTGTGGTCGGCTTCGACCGGCATTCGGCAGGCTGGGTCGACGACCTTGGCCGAGACCTCGAAGACGTCAACGAACTCGACCAGCAAGGCGGGCGGGTGACGTCGCTGTGGCAGCCCAATGAGTCCTGGAAGATTTCGGCGATGGTCGTCGCGCAGCAGACCGATGTCGCCGACTCGTCGATCACCGACAACCGCGACGGCAACCTGAGCCGCTCGAATACCCCTGCCGCCAGTCCGGTGAGTTCGAAATACGATCTGGAAACGCTCGGCATCCAGTATTCCTTCGACAGCTTCGACGTGCAGTCTCAAACCAGTCGCGCGGCGAAGACCTTCAACGGCCGGGTCGATGCCTCGCGCATCGGCAACATCCCGAATCCACCGCCGCTGGTGACGATCTACAACGACAACGAATCCGAGGCGCTGATGCAGGAACTGCGCTTCACGTCCAACGACGGCGCGCATCCGGACTGGAAGTGGCTCGGCGGCGTGTTCTACCGCAAGGTGCTGATGCGCGAGGTCTCGGACATCCTCGCCAGCAATCAGCAGCTGCCGATTCCGCCGGCGCTGCTCGACGCCCTCGCCGGCCTCATCCCAGGCTTCAACGGCATCATCACCGAAGACGGCCGGATCAATACCGCGCGTGGCGAAGCCGATCCGATCGACGTGCGCGAGGCGGCGCTGTTCGGCGAAGTCACGTCGACCTTCTGGGACGCCTTCGAAGTCACGCTGGGCCTGCGCGCGTTCCGCAATACCTCGGACAGCCGCGTCGTGTTCTCCGGCGTGCTCGCCGCCAATCTGTCCGAGCCGACGATCGAACGGGTCGTTGAAGGTCGCATCGTCGAGTCCGGCATCAACCCGAAGCTCGCACTCAAGTACACCTTCAACGAGCATGTCGCGATCTACGCGGCCGCCAGCCGCGGCTTCCGCTTCGGCGGCGCACAGGTACTGGTCGGCACATTGACTTCGCAGGCGCCGGACTTCTACAAGTTGGACACGCTGTGGGCGTATGAAGCCGGGCTGCG
>JALYJV010000281.1 GCA_030775105.1 Pseudomonadota bacterium
GGCGAACACCATGCGATGCGTCGAGGTTTCGCCATCCTCGATGCGCTGGGTGTTCTTCTGCGTGTGCACACCCACGCCGAGCGCTTCGATCTTGCGCCGCAACAGGCGACCCCCCATGTCATCGATCTGCACTGCCATGAGGCGCGGTGCGAACTCGACGACGTGCGTCTGCAGACCCAGATCAACCAGCGCCTTCGCCGCTTCGAGTCCGAGCAGGCCGCCGCCAACGACAGTGCCGATGCGCGCGTTCTGCGCCGAGGCGCGGATGGCGTCGAGATCTTCGATCGTGCGGTACACATGGCAGTGCGGGCGATCCTTGCCCGGCAGCGGCGGCACGAACGGGTACGAGCCGGTCGCAAGCACCAGCACGTCGTAGCCAAGAACATTGCCCAGCGTGGTCGTCACGGTGCGCGCGTCGCGGTCGATCGTCGCCGCGGCTTCGTTGAGGCGCAGGACGTGGCCGCTGCGCTCGAAGAAGTCGGGCTCGACCAGCGACAGCTCGTCGGCGCTGGAGCCGCTGAAGTAGGCCGTCAGATGGACGCGGTCGTACGCCGCGCGCGGCTCCTCGCAGAGCACGGTGACCGCGTAACTCGCGTCATCTGCCATGCACTGCAGAAGCTTGTGCCCGACCATGCCGTGGCCGATGACCAGCAGCTTCCTGCGGACGGGTTGCGGCGCTGAACCTTCAAACATGCGTATGTCTCCTGTGGCGGGCGCTGGAAAAATCACTGGCCACAAAAAAGCGCCCTGGCACGGAACACTGCTTTCTCCGTACTCAAGACGCCGTTGTCAGGAGCGCGCACATCGGGGCGCGCTGTGCACGACCTTCGTTGGCCGCACGCCCTTCACTAAGCAAACGCTATGCCATGCGTAGCAATCAGGTGCATTCAGCAACAGAAGTGGGCGCGCGCACCAAGGCGGCGCAGCTCGCGCCACATTGGAGTGCACACGCCTTCAATCAGCGCATTGGCTGCGGATCGAAGGCCTCGCCATCAAAAAAGCGGTCGGCGGGAAGGGACAACGCACCCTGAGTGCTTGCACAGTTATAGGGATCGGTATGCGCACCTTCCACCTTGTAGTCGGACAGCGGCGTCGCCAGCCCCAGGCTGTGTGCGGCTTGCCGGTAGACGTCGGGTTGGTACGCACGCTCGGCAATGTCCCTGGTGTCGATGTCGGCCTCGCAGTGTTTCCAGCGGCGCATCTGCCCAAGCAGCCACAGGGCATGCGAGCGCCATGGAAAGCCGGCAGCGCCGCCATGAAACCGCATGCCGGACAGCGCGCGCATGACCAGCGCCTTGTCGGCGCCGAGCGTACCGCTGGCGATCATACAGTCCGCGGCCTGAGCGTGATTCGTCGGCTCGTCGAGCCAGACTGCGGCGGTGATCAGCGCACGCAGCAAGGCATGCAGGGTTCGCGGATGGGCGGCCGCCCATTCGGCGGACACTCCAAATACCTTGTCCGGCCCGCCATTCCACAGTTCATGCTTGCCGAACAACATCTGCCCCGCGCCTTCGTCCTGCGCCAGCTCCGGACCGGGGCTGCCGGCGTAGAAACCGTCAATGCGCCCGCTGCGCAGCTGGTCCGGCATCATCGGCGGCGGCACGACCACCAGATTGAGGTCGCGATCCGGGTGGATGCCGACGCTCGCGAGCCACCAGCGCAGCTCGTAGTGATGTGTGGAATGCGGAAAGACGTGCGCCAGCGTCAGCGGTGGCGCGCTGCCGCGTTCGGCTTCGATCACCGCCTTGAGGGCCTTTGCCCAGGCCAGCGGACCGGGCGCAGTCCGGGTATCGCGACGCTGCGCTTGCAGGCGCTGAAGCAGGCCCGGCGAGACGCAGAACCCGCTGCCGCCCTGGTTGAGCGCGGCGACGGCGATCGTCGGCTGCAGGATCGGATCAAGGCCCATGCTCGCGGCAAGCGGCATCGGCGCCAGCATCTGCGCCCCATCGAGCACGCCGGTGGCCAGCTTGTCGCGGATGCTCGCCCACGAGCGCTCGATCGATAGTTCAATGGCAAGACCTTCGCGGGCAAAGGCACCGCCCGCCTGGGCGACGATCAGCGGCGCAGCGTCCACCAGCGGCATCAGACCCAGCGTCAGCGCCTGGCGCTCGACCGCGATCTGCGTATTCACAGGAGCTCCGCTGCAGCAATCAGGACGCGCGCGGCGTCACCGATACGGATGTTGCGATCCATCGCCAGCTTGCGCAGCTGCTCATAGGCAGCGTCCTCGCTGAGCCCGCGTCGTGTCATCAGCAAGCCCTTGGCCCGATCGATGTCGCGGCGATCGGCGAGACGTGACTTGGCATCGTGCAGCTCTTCGACCAGCGCGCGGTGTTCATGAAAGCGCGCAATGGCAACTTCGATCACCGAGCGCAGGCGCGACGGCACCAGGCCATCGACGACATAGGCACTGACGCCGGCGCGCAGGGCCCGGCGCGTCATATCGGCGTCGCTGTGGGCGGCAAACATCACGACCGGGCGCGGAACGTCACGGGTGACCTGCGACAGCGATTCGAGGGTATCGCGGGTCGGTGCGTCGACATCGATCAGCACGATCTCCGGCGCATGGTGCTTGACCGCTTCGAGCAGATCGGCGTCGGCGGCGAGCCGTGCGACGACTTCATGGCCGTCGGCGCTGAGCGCGCTGTGCAACATCGAAAGGCGGCTTTGGTCATCGTCGACCAGCATTACACGCATGGGGGGAGCGGCGGCAGCGAATGAATGGGGAGGCTACGGGGGCATCGCAAGTTCTGTGCCGGGTGCGCGATCACGGTGCAGAAATCCGTGCGCGAGGTACTTTATGGTGCGTTCTGCACAGGACCAAGTAATTGTATTTGATCTAGTTCATGAAGTCGCAGCACTTGGCACGCGTTTCGCTTACCAAGTCTCGCAACTCAGACCGTGGCAACGACGCCGCTTCATTCCGCACTGAATGATGAAGGTCCACCGAACACTCCTGGACAAGGGCGTCCTCTGCGAATGAGCAGCAGGCGCCATTTTTTTGCGCCGCTGCCCGGCTGAATCCAGGGACAGATTCGCTGCATGGGCAAACGAGGCGAAAAGCTTGGCCTGACGACATCGCAGCAGCCGCTGCTGAATGCCGAACGCGGTCGCTTGCGCGTGATGCTCGTCGATGACGACACCGCACGTGCGGCATTCGTGACCCAGGCACTGCATGCGAGCGGTTACGACGTCGTCGCCAGAATGCGCGCGACCGAGGACCTGCCCGCCGCGGTGCGGCGTGTGCAACCCGATGTGATCCTCGTTGACATGGACAACCCGGCGCGCGACGTCATTGACGGCTGCGCGGCGATCTCGCAGCAGGTTCCGCGGCCGATCGTTTTCTTCGCCCACAACTCCGACACCGAGACGATCGCCGAGGCGGTGCGCGCCGGCGTCAGCGCCTATGTCGTCGATGGCATGGCCGAACACCGGCTCAAGCCGATTCTCGATGTCGCGATCGCACGCTTCCTCGAGCACCAGAAGCTGCGCGACGAACTGGACAGCATGCGCACACGTCTCGCTGATCGTCGCGACGTCGAGCGCGCCAAATCCACGCTTGCACGCATGCGCAAGCTCGACGAAGCGCAGGCGTATGCCTTGCTCAGGCGCAGTGCGATGACGCAGCGGGTGACGATCGGCGAGGCCGCGCGCGTCGTCATCGCTGCCGCCAATCTGCTCGATGGTCCGCTCGACGGCGGTCACGAGGAGCCGCTATGAGATCGGTGCCGTTCTTCGAACCCGAAGTCCAGCATCTGACTGTCGGTCACATGCCGCTCCTCGACGCGGCACCGCTGCTGTGGGCCGAGCATCGCGGCTACTTCCGCGCCGCCGGTCTCGACGTCACTCTGGTTCGCGAAGTATCGTGGGCCAGTCTGCGTGATCGCCTTGCCTATGGCGCGCTCGATGCCGCGCAGTGTCTGGCACCGATGCCGATCGCCGCAACGCTCGGGGCCGATCGCGTGGGCGTGCCGATGGTGACCGGCCTGTGCCTGTCGCAGGGCGGCGCAGCCATCACGCTGTCGCGCAGCATGGCAATCCGCATCGGCTTCGAAGCGAAGATGAGCGCGGTTGAAAGCGCGACCGCACTGGCGGACTTCCTCGGCAATGGCGGCAGGGTCCGTCTCGCCCATGTATTCCCGTATTCCATGCATCACTACCTGCTGCGCGAGTGGCTCGCTCTGGGTGGCGTGCCGGAACACACGCCTGGCCTGGAGATCAGCGCCGCGCCACCGCCGCAGATGGTCCGCTTGCTGGAGAGCGGCACTGTCGATGGCTTCTGCGTCGGAGAGCCGTGGAACACCGCAGCCGTGCGCGGCGGACTCGGTGTTGTCGTCACGGCCACCAGTGCAATCTGGGACGGCGGCGCCGACAAGGTGCTCGGCGTCACCCACGAATGGGCGCAGCGCTATCCGCAGACCCATCGGGCGCTGATCGTCGCCGTGATGCGCGCCTTGCAGGAACTGTCGACTCGTGACGTCTCAACCGAACTGACCGACCTTCTGCTCCAACGCGAAGTCCTGTCGGTGCCGGCAGCATGGATCGAGGCGGCCCTGCGCGGCGACGGCATCGGCAGCACGCCGCGTTTCTCCGCCGGGCTGCAGGCCTTTCCGCGCCGCTCGCAACTGATGTGGTGCGCGCTGCAGATGCTGCGCTGGCGCCAATGGCAGAAGCCAATCGACATGCACAAGCTGACGACTGCGGTCTGCGACAGCGCCGCGTTCTGCGATGCCGCCAATGCGCTTGGCCTGCCGAAACCTGCTTTTGACGTCGTGCGCGAAGGAGCGGGCGTCGTCGCGCTCGGTGCCGATGGCGCAACGGTCGAAACCCGTTTCATCAGCGGCAGCGAACTAGACCCCGACAATCCCGCCGGCTATCTCGCGGCGCGCGGCTGGGAGATGTCGGCAGCCCAGCATCTGCTGACCGGAACATCGTGATGTCCCGCGCTCGCGTCGTCGCCCGCGTGCTTGGCTTCGTCGCTGTGCTGACGGGCCTGCCCGTGCTCGCCACGGCGACGACACCGGAACTGCTGGATCGCGCGCTCGCGCTGGAAGCGCAGGTCAATGCCGTCCAGGCGACGCCAATGATCGAGGATGTCGCCATCTACGTCAGCAACCCGCTCGCCGACTGGACGCTGATCGAAGTGAATCTGAGCCTGGAAGGCAGTCCGCCGCGGCGCTACGCCTACAGCCCGGTCGAAGCGCGCGCGCTCGAGGCCGGCGGTTTGCATCGCCTGATCGCTATCGCTTCCGGCACGGCGCCGCGCCATGGCGTGATCGAGTACTTCATCCGCCAGCGCAGTGCCGGTCGCGCCGTCAAGCCGGTACGCGGACGCCTTGCGATCACGCTCGCACCCGGTACTGCGCAGTATGTCGTGCAGTTGCAGGACCGCAGGCTCGGCGAGCCGGAACTGCTGTGGAGCAACGCTGCCGATCGCGTGGCGGCTGAACTGCGATATGCCGACTATCTCGAGGCCAGCGATCATCCGGCGCGGGCGGCGTTCCTGCGCAGCGCGTTCGGCGAAGCTCGCACAGCAGCGACGCCGCCGGTGTCGAAGCAGCCGCAGATCGAGCAGCTCAATGCGGTGCTCGCGGCGACTGACCCTGCCGCGCTGTTGCCGCTGGCGGAGGCGGACGCGACCGGCGCACTGGGCTGGGCTCTGCGTGATCGCGCGAATCTGCGCCTTGGCTATCTGCAGCTGCGCGCCGGCGCGCCAGCTGAAGCAGCCGAAGCGTTCCAGCGCGTTCGCAGTCCGGGGCCCAACTCGAATGCCGCCCTGCTCGGTTTCGGCTGGGCGCGCCTGATTCCGCCGTCGGCGCCGAATGCAGCGGCGATGTATCTCGCCAACACCAGTCTCCGCCCGGGCGACGCCGACGCCATTGCTGCCGCGCGACGGACGACGCCATTCCGTTACGTGCATGCGGTGGCACACGACAACCGCGCCGGCGATCTGCGCCAGGCACTGGTGCCCTGGGGCGAACTGATCGGTCGTGATCCGACCGACCCGGCAGTGCAGGAAGGACTGCTCGCACTGGCCTATGCCCATGGCCACCTCGGCGCACACGCCCAGGCCGACCAGTATTTCCGCCGCGCGGTCAGCCAGCTCGAATCGCTGATCGATCACTACGGCGATGCAAAGCAGGACATCGCAGACGGCGGCCTGGAACGCCTGTGGACGCAGACCGGCAACGCCGACAATGGCTGGCCGGCATGGATGAGCGAAATGCCGGAGCCGCGCTGGTGGCTCACCGATCCACCGAATGCGCCACGCTCGTTCTACTTCGAAGCGCTGATCAACAACCCCGACTTCCTGCACGACCTGGATCAGCTGCTCGCGGTGCGTGAGCTGCAGGAGTTGCTGCACGTACAGGCGCAGCGCCTGGACGGCAATGCACTGTCCAGCAACACTCAGCTGCGCGCCGAATGCGATCAGCTCGCGAGCCGCTACAAGACCGCGCTGCGTGCGCGGGCGACTCAGCAACTGCAGGCGCAGCGCAGCGTCGCCGAGCATTACCTCGCCGAAGCCAGCTTTGCGCTGGCACGCATGGTCGATGCGCCCGCCGCATTCGAAGAGGGCATGGTGCAATGACCACGGCCATGCACCGCTCACCGCTGGCACTCGGCCTGTTGCTCATGATCAGCGGCAGCGCCTTCGCCGCACCGGCACCGACCGTGGCCGATGTCACGTACAGCAACAGCGAGGATCTCAGCAGTTGGTTCATGGGCAAGTCGCCGAGCATCCTGCGCGTCACCGAATCGGCACCGTTGCCGGCGAATGCACGCGAAGCGATCGCCAACTACGACCGCGTCGCCGAACTGTCGGCAATCCGCTCGCCGTTGCGCGCCGAATCGCTGCGCCGCGCCGCGTACCTGCGACTGCGCCTGGTCGAGAGCGATCTGGGCACCCCCGACGAGCTGGCCAGGGCGATCGAGCAGTATCGTCGCGTGCTTGCGGAGATGCCGGACGATCCGGCGAACGATCTGGCGCTGTACCAGCTCGCACGCGCCGAGCAACTTGCCGGCAACAACGACGGCATGGTTGCGTTGCTCGCGCAACTCGATCAGCGCTACCCGCAGTCCGCGCTGCGCTCCGATGCCCTGTTCCGTGCTGCCGAAACGCTTTATCTGGCGAAGGATTACGCCGGGGCCGAAGCCCGCTATCGCAGCGTGCTCGATATCGGCAAGGCCGCGCCGCAGTTCGACGCCGCGCAGTACAAGTATGGCTGGACGCTGTACCAGCAAGGCAAGTATGCCGCCGCCGTGCCGGTGTTCGTCGGCATTCTCGAACGCAGTCTGCCCGGCGGCGAGCCGACACAGCTCTCCAGCGCGGTGGTGATGCCGGGCGCCGGCAATGAAACAATGACGGAAAGCCTGCGCGTACTCAGCCTGTCATTCGCCGCACTCGGTGGGGGTCCTGCGATCAATCGCTATCTCGCCGCGAACGCCGAGCCAAAGTTCTTCGTCACGCTGTACGCCGCACTCGGCGCGCAGATGCTCGACCTGCGCCGTTACAGCGAGGCTGCACAGACCTATCGCGCGTTTGTCGAACGTTACCCGCAGCATCGCCTGGCACCGGCGTTCGATGAGCAGGCGATCGCGGCGTATCGGGATGGTGGTTTCAACGAACCGATGCTGGCACTCAAGGAAAGCTTCGTCGGCCGCTATGCACCGGACGCCGCGTACTGGTCCGGCCGCAGCGCAGATCCGGCGACGCTCGACAAGGTGAAGACCCAGCTTGGCGAACTCGCCGCTCATGCCCATGCCCAGGCGCAGCAGATACCGGCATCGGATGCGACGCAGCGCCAGCAGGCCTATCGCGTTGCCGCGGGCTACTACCAGCGTGAGCTGACCCTGTTTCCAGATCATGCGGGCGCAGCGAAGACTACGATGCGGCTCGCCGACACACTGCTCGATGCCAGCCAGTACACCGACGCAGCCCGGCAGTACGAGCGCAGTGCCTATGCGTATCCGGCACATGAGCAGACCGCCGAAGCTGGCTATGCCGCGGTGCAGGCCTGGCAACAGGTCGTGAGCCATGTTGCGGACGGACAGCGTCCGGCTGCACTGCAGTCGGCGATCGACAGCAGCCTGATGCTCGCCGAGAAGATGCCGACGCATCCGATGAAGCTCGCGGCAATCGCGAGCGCCGCCCAGAACCGCTACGAGCTCAAGGACCATGCGGGAGCGATCCAGCTTGCGCAGAGCGTGATCGCCGGTTCGGCCACCGCGCAGCAGCAGCGCGATGCCTGGACCGTGATCGCCGACGCTCAGTTCGCGCAGAACGATTATGCCGCCGCCGAGGCCAGCTACCGCACACTGCTCGCGCAGGCGGCGAGGCCGTCTGAATCGGCCGCTCGTCTGCAGTGGTCGCAGCGTCTCGCGGTGAGTCTGTATAAGCGCGGAGAGCTCGCTCGCAGCGGCGGACAACTACGCGAGGCCGCCAGCCTGTTCGAGCAGGCCTCAGTCGCGGCGCCTGATCCGCTGATCCGTGCGCCGGCCGACTACGACGCTGCATCGGCCTACTACAGCCTTGAGGATTGGCCGGCGACCCAGCGTTCATTCGAGCGCTTCCTGTCGCGTAACACGGAGCACGCCCTGACCGCCGATGCCGAAAGCAAGCTGGCACTGGCCTATGAGCGAGGCGGTCAGCTGTCTGCGGCCGCGGCGATGTATCAGCGGGTTGCGCAACGGCCGACCACGCAGACCGATCTGCGCCGCGAAGCGAGCTGGCTCAGTGCAAACCTGTATGACCGCGCACAGGCGCGCGGCAATGCGATGGCGGCATACAGCAGCTATGTCGCCAGCTATCCATTGCCGCTGATGCCCGCTCAGCGCGCGCGCCAGCGCCTCGCCGACTACAGCAGCAATGCACCGGAACAGGCCGCGCAATGGCTGCAGGCGATCGTCGATGCCGATCAGCGCAGTGGCTCGCGCGAGGCGGAGTCGCGTCAGCTGGCTGCTGCCGCCAGCCTACAGCTCGGCCGCACCGCGGCGCTGACCCTCGCGCGCATGCCATTGCGTGGTGCACTCAAGGACAGTCTTGCCCAGCGCATCGCGCGCACCAAGGCGGCAGTCGAGCTGCTCGAGCGCGCGGCGGCCTTTGGCTTTGCGGAAACGACGACGGCTGCGACCTACGAACTCGGCTCGCTGTATCTCGATCTCGGCCGCGCGCTGCTGTCATCGGAAAGACCGGCGCGCCTGAGCGATGACGAGCGCGAACAGTATGAGCTGCTGCTTGAGGAGCAGACCTACCCATTCGAAGAGAAGGCGATTGCCGCCTACGAGAGCAACCTGTCGCACCTCAACCAGGACCTCTGGAATGAATGGGTGCGCCGCAGTGCACTGGCGCTCGCCACGCTGGTGCCGGTCAAGTATGGCAAGCAGGACGAACGTGAGATGAGCTATGACGCATTGTTCTGATGTCGCTCCAGAAATGCGCTTTTCGCGCACCTTGATGCTGAGCCTCAGCCTTGCACTCGGCGCCTGCGCATCGTCGCCGCCAGCGAAGCAGCCCGCAGCATCGGTACAGTCGCAGGTACCGTCGACGAATGTGAATGCCCAGCAGCAGTTCGCGGCAGCCCTGGCCTTGATGAAGTCCGGCGAGCGCATCGCCGCACGCGATGCTTTCCTGGAACTGAGCCGCACGTATCCCTCGCTGTCCGGTCCGCTGACCAATCTCGGCATCCTGTACGCGCAGCTCGGGCAACGAGGCGAGGCGATGTCCGCATTGGCACGCGCCGCAGCCGCGAATCCGGACAATGCAGTTGCCCACAACTGGCTCGGCAGCCTGTACCGCGAAGGCGGCGATGTTCAGCGCGCCGAAGCGGCGTACCAGCAGGCACTGAAGGTCCAGCCGGACTATGCCGCCGCACATCGCAATCTTGGCCTGCTCTATGAAGTGGCCTTACGCCGACCGCAGGACGCCCTGCCGCACTATCGCGAAGCCCAGCGCCTGGCCGGCGCCGATGCGCCGATGCTGACGGCGTGGATCCGTGATCTTGAAAGCAGTGTGGGGATCAGTGTCGCTGGAGCGAGCCGATGAACCGCGCCCGCGGGTTCGCGGTTCTGTTTGGCGTGCTGAGCCTCAATGCTGCAGCAACCGGTCAAGCGACTGAAGGTGCCGGCACGACGATCATCGGCGAGAACGAGGCCGCCGTCGGTCTGTACTTGACGCCCTGGCGCGAAGAGATGGCGAGCGACGTTGATCGCGCACCACGTTTGTACGAACCGCAGACCGGTGCCGTCGAAAGTGCGGATCTGATGCGTCAGCTTGAAGTCCGCGAAAGCATGGACGCGTACTGGCGACTGCGACTGCTGCGACGCTGATCCCTCATCCGGTGTATATCGCACCAAGTTGGGTTGCACATGCACTGCAACAAAGCTCGCGCATCAAATTGATACGCATATCGGATGATGCGCACGCGATTTTTACTGCCGTGTAGGCATTAATCGCAATCTGCGGCAACGCAACAAAGTTGGCACAGCGTTTGCGATATACAAATCAGTCGCCTCGATATGGCGCCACAGAATCAACCGATCGGCCACAGACGCCCGATCACAACAAGGACATCGAAGTCCACGCATGGCCCAGCGGCCGTTCGTGGACTTTTTTTTTGCGCGACGTGCCATCACCCGGTGTGCAGGTCGTGGAGGTGGAAGTCCGCTTGCAAAGGGGCCGGGGACGCGACTCGCCGCGCTGGAGGCGAGCTGCACAGACACCTGCGGTGATGCAGGTCTGGGGCTGTCGCTCACAACACACCTAACGACTTGGAGTTACAGGCATGAAAGGCAAAACTGGGAACAAAGCGCGCCGCTGGTGCGCATCGGTTCTGGTCGCGGCTGCCGCTTTGTCCAGCGAAGCAGCGTGGGCAGATATCTATAACGACGGCAAGGTCTTCCTGACCGGTGGCGTCTTCACGGTGGATGGCGCTGGCGGCGGCGGCGCGGTTCCCTGGGCAACGATCACCGGCTACGGAACGCGAGACGGCATCAACGGCGGCGTCGGCTTCACCTACGCCAACCTGCCGGCATTGCAGCTGACCGTCATCGGCGCTGCGGTCGGTTTCTACGACCGCTTCGAGCTGTCGTACGCCCAGCACGACCTGTCGCTCAACCTGTCCAACCTCGACACCGTCGCGCTCGCTGCGGAGGCCGCCGGTCTCGAACTGGGCACCAACCCCTGGAATTCGACGCTGAAGATGGATGTGCTCGGTGCCAAGCTGCGTCTGTTTGGTGATGCGGTCTACACCTCGGACAGCTGGATCCCGCAGGTTGCGATCGGCGGTCTGTGGAAGGAAAACAACACCGATGAGCTGGTCCATACGCTAGGCGCAGCCGAGAACAAGGACTGGGAAGCCTATGTTGCGGCGACCAAGGTGTTCTTCCGCTGGAGCACGCTGGTCAACGTCACCGCGCGCTACACCTCGGCCAACGAAATCGGCCTGACCGGCTTCGGCGTCTGCGATGACACAACTTGCGAGAACGACAAGGAAGTGCGCTGGGAGCTGTCGGTCGCCCACTTGCTCGCCAAGAACACCGCGATCGGCTTCGAGTACCAGCAGCATGGCGACAACCTCGACGGCAAGAGCGTCAACATCGGCGGCCTGGACCTGTCCGGCCTGACCGACCTGCTCGGCGGCGTCGGTGTCGATGGCCTCGCCGGCTCGCTGACGCAGAAGGAAGAAGGCGACTGGGCCGACATCTTCTTCGCCTATGCGCCGAACAAGAACCTGTCGTTCGTGCTGGCCTACTTGATGCTGGGAAATATCTCGGTCGCTCCGGACCAGAACGGCTTCTACATGTCGATGCACGCGACTTTCTGAGCGCCCACCGACCTGCAACTTATTAGGAGATTGTCATGAAACCTCGATTCCTCCTGCGTAGCCTCGCCACGGCCGCGCTGATCCTCGTCGGTACGCAAGCGGCTCAAGCCGGCGAGTCCAAGACCAACCCGATTCTCGGAGTTTCACCCGAGTCGCTCGAATCCTTCGGCGGTCGCGAAGGCGTGCACGAATGGGTCAAGAGCCTCTTCTACTACATCATGCTCGACAACCGCATCAACAAGATCTTCAAGGAGTTCGGCAACCCCGAGCGCCAGATCATCTTGAACACGCAGCTCGAAACCATGGTGCTCGGCGGCCCGAACGAGTACCAGGGCGCGAGCATGAGTGCGGCGCACGCCGATCTGGAGATCACGATGACGCAGTTCAACGCCGTCGTCGAAGCCGCGTACAGCGCCTGCGAGCGCAACAACATCAAGTACTACGCCTGCAACCAGCTGATCAATGCCCTGGCACCGTTTACCCGGGACATCGTGACGCGCTGAGCACCACCCCGACCACGCCGACCCGGTCGATGTCCGTCATGACGGATGCCGGCCGGGTCGGATGGTCCTTCAGAAAATCTACGAACACCATGCAGATTCAAACGATCAAGCAGCTGAAGCTGGCGACACGCAAAGGCCTGCTCGCCTTTGCGTTGCTCACACTCCCCGCTGCGGATGCGCTGGCTGAAGAATGTCCGCCGGTGATCTGCAAGATCTTCATCACACGCGAGGCTTATCTCGCCGAGGCCTTCGGCGCGACGCTGCCACCCGCGAAGGCGCTCGATCTCGACGAGGCGGCACACGCTCAACTCACCCCGATCTACGGCCGGCGGTTTCCACAGGCACGCATCCGCTACTGGCGCGCCAACGGCAAGACCGCGTGGATCTTCGACGACATTGGCAAGGAAGGCTATCAGCCGACCACTGCCGGTTTCGTCGTCAGCGACAACGCCATCCAGAACGCCCGCGTGATCTTCTACAAGGAGTCGCGCGGCGAGCAGGTTGGCGAGCTGTCGTTCCTCAATCAGCTGATCGGTGCGCGCGCAGCGGGTGCCGGCATCGACAAGTCGGTGGACAGCATTTCCGGCGCAACCTACTCGGTCAAGCTCATGCAGCGCATGGCGCGCACGGCGCTGCTGCTCGACACCCTGGTGAAATAGCCATGCCCGAACTGACTGCCGGTTCCAGCGAGCTGCAGATGTCTGCCAGCGCAGCCACCGCACCGCACCGCAGTATCGGCGCACAGTTCCGCCACTGGCGCAGTCGCAGCAAGCACAGCACGCACCGGCCGGCATCGTCGCAACCGAAACGCAACCTGACGATGACGCTGCGTGAGTGGCACAAGCGCATCGGCCTGTTCGCATTCATGTTCATGGGCTGGCTCGGTGCCAGCGGCTTTCTGATCAACCAGAGCGCGGAGTGGGGCTACGACACCATCCGCATCGACTCGCCGCTGATCATGGCGCTGTACAACCTGCACCCGGAACCACCGGCCACCGGCTTCACTTCCGGCGGTCGCTGGCTGGCCATCACCAGCGACTACACCCTGCTCGACGCGCAGCCGCTGGGCGAACGCATCATCGAACCGCTGGGATTTGTCGCCGGCGGCAGCGATGACAAAACGCTGCTGTTCGTCGCCACTTCCGGTGCACTGACGTTGCTGACGCCGACCGGCGAACGCTACGACCAGCTGCAGCCGCCGATCCTGCCGATCTCGAATATCCGTCGACTCGGCACGACGGCCGACGGCGCGATCGTCGTCCAGGATCTGGATGCCTTCCAGAGCACCGACTCGGGCGACTCGTGGACGCCTGTCGATCCGACGCAGGTGACCTGGTCGGCCGCAACGCGGATGCCCGAGGCGAATCGCCAGGCTCTGTTGCCCTATTCCAAACCCAGCGTGTCTCTGGAGCACGTGCTGGTCGACGCTCACAGCGGCCGCATCTTCGGCAATGTCGGTGCGTGGGTCATCAACCTCGTCGGCTTCGCGGCGTTCTGGCTGGCGCTCAGCGGTGTCTGGATGTGGTGGCGCATCCGCCAGAACCGGCGGCCGGTCAAGAGATGAGTTATGGCGCATCACCGCGCCTTCCACACGGGCCTCACCGCCCACTGCAATCACGGCTCACCATCAGGAGATTCGCAATGAAAGTACAACACCTCGTGGCACTGGCACTGCTGGCCAGCGGCAGCGCCGCAGCGGCAGATTCCTACTCGACCGCCGCCGCGACTGCGGCATCCAATCCGGTCATCAGCAAGATCTGGGTCGACAAGAACGCCGACGGCATGATCCAGAAGGAAGAGCTCGCGTCGGACTCGCAGCTGTACAAGCGCTTCGCCACGCGTGACTCGAACGGCGACGGCACGCTGACCAAGGACGAGTACTTCTACTGAAGCGCGGCATTGCTGTAGGACGCCTTCGGCTGCAGATGGATCAGGGATAGATTGGGGACAGACATGGCAACGCGCATCTTCGCTTTCTGTGCAGCACTTACAGCCACCGCAGCAGCGCTGCCGGCCGGCGCCGACGAGACCTACGACGATCGCATCTACGTGATGCCGATGCTGTCGTACGTCTTTGCCGACGATGCTCGCCACGCCGAGAACGGAATGGGCGCAGCGCTAGCCCTGGGCATTCGTGTCACGCCCTGGCTGGAAGCCGAACTGCGCGGCCAGTACCTGGACTTCAAGGGCGAAGGGCAGATCACCAATCCGATCTGCAGCCTGCTGGGCACATGCCCCGACGCGCCGGATGTGGACTTCACATCCGGCGGCGGCGGCATCAACCTGTTTCCCGATCCCAGCGGCGGCTTCTATCTGCACGCCGACGTGATGGGCGGCGATGCCACGTACTACAACGCCGGCATCGGCTACGAGTTCAAGGGCGTCGACAGCGCGCTGCGTGTCGAAGCGCTGTATCACATGGACGACGACGCCGACGTCGAAGAGCCGCAGATCAACATCGGCTGGCGCATCCCGCTCGGCGCGCGGCCGCCGGCACCGACACCTGAGCCGGTCCGCATCGTGCCGGTGATCCCGATGCCGACGCCGGCACCGACACCACCACCGAGCTGCGAATCACCGGCGGACGCGGGCGCCGGCTCCATGGCCGGCTGCGGACCGGGCGACCAGTTCGTGCTGCGCGGCGTGAACTTCGAGTTCGACAAGGCCAATCTGACGGCCAACGCCAAGACCATCCTCGATCCGGTTGCAGCGGAGCTTGTTGCCCGACCGTCGATCGACATCGAGATTCAGGGCCACACCGATTCCAAAGGCAGCGATGCCTACAACCAGAAGCTTTCCGAAGCGCGTGCGGGCTCGGTCGTGACCTACCTCGGCGACAAGGGCGTAGCGAACGAGCGTATGGATGCCACCGGCTACGGCGAGGCTATGCCGATAGCCGACAACGCAACAGACGAGGGCCGCGAACAGAACCGCCGCGTGGAACTCAAGGTTGTCAATGATCCGACCGGTACCGCGGTGATGCCGACAGCGACCCCTGAGCCCACCATGGTTCCGACTGTCGACGACGTCGTCAGTCCAGTCTCCACACCGGAACCGATCGCAACGCCAACACCGACGCCCGCGGCCGCGCCCGGCACCGCCGCGGTGAGCATCGGCAACATGGTGTTCGAGCCGGCCACCCTGCGCATCGCAGCAGGCACGACGGTGACCTGGACCAACAACGACGGCTCCAACCACAACGTCACCTTCCCAACCACGGCGAGCGGTCGCATGCGGCACGGTGCGACCTACGTACGCAGCTTCGATACACCGGGAACCTATGACTATCTGTGCGCCATTCACGGCGCGATGATGTCCGGCACCGTGATCGTCGAATAGAGCCGGACCTCTGCCCAGCCACTGCCAGGAGACTCACATGAACGATGCCATGTTGTTTCCGTTCATCGACGATGCGATGAAGCTGATTGCGTTCGCGCTGCTGGTCGCCGTGCCGATGATGATGATGACGCGACCGTCCAGCCCGCAGGCAATGGCGCGCCTCCAGCGGCGGCGCGAACGCAAGCTGCGGTGCTCCGGTGCCTCGACTGCGACAGCGTGACGCACACGCTGCCGGCGCACGCTGAACACGGCTTGTGCTGATAGCCCGGGATCAGCATCGCCTCAGGCCCGGAGCACGATCTGACGCTGCTCCGGCGCGCCGCTACGGCCTCGACGGCAGCAGCGTTGCCGGCGGCGTCGAGTCGTTGCGCCGCTTGCGACGCAGGGGGACGATCTTCGGTTTGCCGGCGGCGCTGACGCCGTCGCTGCCGATGTCGCGGATGTACCGCCGCAGGCACTCCTGTGCCTGCGTGCGGCCGTTGCCGGCATGCGCCTGCATGTTGGATCGATACCACGCATGGTTGCCCATGAAGCGATCGACATCGCTGGGCGCCAGCTGCATCAGATCGACACGCATGCCGACACCCATGCGCTCGATCATGTGCGCGTTGAGGCGCTGCTCGAAGGCATCCTCCGGCACCACCAGCAGCGGCTTGCCGAAATGGATCGCCTCGCCGATCAGCTGATTGCCGGCGGTCGACAACACCGCGCGACAACCGGCGAGGTCGCGCACGAAACCATCGACACTTGGCGCGCGGAAGTCGAGATTGTCATCCGCACCGACGCGACCCGTGCCATAGACCACGACCTTGCAGTCGAGCAGGCGCAGCGCACGGTCGACATGCGGCAGGTACTGATGCTCACCCTTGTTGAAGTAGGCCAGCAGATAGTCGCCATCGCTCGGCGTCGCTGAAAGCACTTCGTCGCGCAGCATCGGGCCGATGACCGTCACCTGCGGATACGCCGGCTCGGCCGGATAGAAGCTCGACACCAGAATGCGCTCCGGCACGCCCATCAGCGAGCGATAGCCCCAGGCGTCGCGCATGCCCAGCGCCCAAAGGTCCGGCGGGAAGTGCGGCTTGCAGTACGCGATGATGCCGACGTGATCGAAGCTGATGCGCGGAATGCCGAGCTTCTGCGCAACGCGATGCGTCCAGGCCTCGGAGTCCGAGATCACCAGATCGATGCCGCGCTGCCTGAACTCGCGCGCGACCAGCGCCTGACCCTCGCCACCGAACAGCAGATCGCGCATCGGCGCAAAGTTGCGCACGACCGTGCGTGTGAACGAATGACGGCCGGCATCGTTGTACTGGTAGCCGATGACCGGAATGCGCACGGTCGGGAAGCGCGGGGCGAGCACGTCGTAGGCGTCGCCACCGGCGAATACCGTCACCTCATGCTCAGCCATCAGCGCCGGCAACACCGACATCGTGCGCATCGCATGGCCGCGGCCGTAGCCCATCACCCCGTACGCAATCCTCATCGCGCGTCACCCAGCTGGTTCGACGCGTGTCACCTTATGGCGTCTGCATGCAGGTCCGATGACAGCGGCATGGCGGAACGATGACAGCGACATGCCGGCCGCAGACGCCTCAATGCCCCGTTCGGGTCGAGTGCCGCGCACCGCGCGGTGTATCGAGACCGCGCACACACCACCTCACACACCGACTACGCCCGGTCCAGCGGACTCACCACGCCGCGCCCGCCGCGATTCAGCACATGCGTGTAGATCATCGTCGTACTGACGTCAGAGTCGCCGAGCAGTTCCTGCACGGTACGGGAACCGTAGCCGGCTTCGAGCAAATGCGTAGCAAACGAGTGCCGCAGTACATGCGGCGACACCGGCCTGATGATCTGCGCTGCAATCGCCGCCGCGCGGATGCGCCGCTGGATGACCGACTCGTCCAGATGATGGCGGCGCACAGTATTGCTGCGCGGATCCACCGACAGTCCGTTCGCAACGAACACATATTGCCAGCCCCATTCGCGCTGTGCATTCGGATACTTCTCGGCAAGCGCGTGCAGCAGCCACACCGATGCGTGGCCGGCGACCTGATCGCGCTCGTAGATCGAGCGCCGCACCTCCAGGTGCTCGCGCAGCGGCTGCACCAGTACCGACGGCAACACCGTGACGCGATCCTTGGCGCCCTTGCCACCACGCACCACAAGCTCCCGACGCTGCGGGTCAAGTTCATGGACGCGCAGGCGCAGCGTTTCCATCAGCCGCATTGCGGTGCCTTACAACAGACGCGCCACGAGTCCCGACGTGCCTGACATCTTCTCAAGCAAGATCTCGACCTCCTGCCGGGACAGGACGGTGGGCAATCGCTGCGGCTTCTTCGCACGCGTCACGCCGTCCAGCCAGTCCAGCTCCACGCCGAGCACTTCACGGTACAGAAACAGAATGGCAGCGAGCACCTGGTTCTGCGTGCTCGCTGCCACGTTCCTTTCCACCGCCAGATGCGTCAAAAACGCCTCCACCTCCGGTGCGCCCATCTCCGCCGGATGCCGCTTGCCGTGATACAGAATGGACCCAGAGTCAGATATCGGTCGATCCACTTGTATCCCGCCTTGCGGCTGATCTTGTAGTGTTCGCAGAGCTCGCTCGTTGAGAAGGTCTGCCGCAGATAGTCCGCAATGAACTGCGCTCTCTGGTCCATGGGCGATGTTTGATTCCAAGGCACGGGGGCTCTCCTCAAAGGGCCCGTTATCGTCAAACTGTTACCCATGTCTCGCGACTATTCTGTTACCTATGTCTCCCGACCGTACCGGCATGATGCATAACCATCGCTTCCAGCCGACGGCCCGGCCTTACGGCCGGTCCGAAGCTTAACCCCGCGTTATTCCCCACCACGAGCAACCTGGAGCTTCCAATGACCACGCGGATGAAGTTCGCCTTTTGGATTTATCTGCTGCTTATGGTCGCTGGCGCCGCCTGGGGCATCGGCTTTCTGCTCAGAAGCGAGTTCACTCCCTATCATGGTGCCGCCGCTGGCGTCCCTTGGTCGGAGGTTCCGCCAAACTTTCAGATTGTCATTCTGGCGTTAACGAAACTCGCTGGCGGCCTCTGGGTTGTATTTACGCTTTGTATCTTCGTTCTGCTGTTTTTTCCGTTTCGAAATGGTGCCCGCTGGGCCCTGTGGGCGGTGCCACTTTTAATGCTGGCCCAGTATGTCGCACCGATGCCAGCCATGATTCACCTCACGACGAACACACCTGCAACGCCCCCTTGGACACTTACTATTGGCTGCATCGTCGTCACTGTTATTGCGCTCTTCGTCTCTGTTACTGAGAAGCGTGGGGGATAACAGTTCATTCAAGCCGAAGCCACTCCGCGGTTCGGCGTAATGAGGCGTTAGCGCCCACAGCAGAACGTTGCCGTAAAACTACATTGTAGTTATTATTCCTACATGAGCGAACTTCACTTTGAGTGGGATCCGGCTAAAGCTGCCGCAAACCTCAAGAAGCATGGCATCGACTTTGCCGAGGCAAAATCAGCCTTTGCGGATGAACAAGCAAAAATCATCACTGATCCGGATCACTCGGAAGACGAGGATCGATTCATTCTGCTCGGGCTCAGCTTAAACCTGAGATTACTCGTGGTATGCCATTGCTACCGAGAGAAGAACAACGCCATCCGCATTATCTCGGCCAGAAAAGCAACCAAACCAGAATCTCGTCAGTACTGATAGGTGCAACATGCGCAAAGAATATGATTTCTCCACGGCCAAGAAAAATCCCTACGCCTCACAACTCAAGAAGCAAATCACCATTCGACTAGATGCCGATGCTATCGATTACTTCAAATCAATCTCCGAAAAGGTTGGTATTCCTTACCAGAGTTTGATCAATCTTTATTTGCGTGACTGCGCAGCGGAACATCGCACTCTCAATCTGTCATGGAAGTAGGCGCTAACAAGACATTCAAGCGGACGAGCTACGTCCGCCGCTTAACTTAGGCGTCGGATATCATGAATCGTAGCCTCGCCATCAAATATCTCGGTTACGCCGAAATTGTTGTCGGGGCCAACCTCGCCAAAACCGATCGAATAGGCCGCCTCAATCGATTCCTTGTGGACGTCCAACCAAAAGAACGGTGCTATCGTTTGACATGCTGACCTCCGCTGAGGAAAACCGATGATGAGCGCAGTTCTATCTCGCTCCTGCGGCTCTGGCTCTACGCCAACCCGCGTTATGGTCCTTGCGGAGGTCAGCGCCTCCGAGGACGACGGAAGTCTTACTTTCTAGGCGCCCCAGATGAACCGACTCGCTGCCTTCTTCGGTCTCGTTATTGCCGGCATCGGTCTGGTTGGCGTAGCCGCTCCTGCAGCGTTGCTGGAAGTATCGTCGTTCGTTCTGACTCCGGCCGGCCTTTACTCAGCAGCTGCGTTCCGAGTCGTCGTCGGCGTTGTTCTTGTCGTCGCCGCTGCCGCCTCACGCATGCCCGGAACGGTACGTGTGCTTGGTGTTCTTATCCTGATCGGGGGCATCGCTACACCGTTGATAGGCGTCGATCGTGTTCGGACTTTGATCGACTGGTGGTCTGCTTTGGGCCCCATGTTCATGAGGGCATGGGCAGGGCTTGCTGTGGTGTTGGGTTTGTTCGTCGTCTATGCAGTGAGTGCGGCGCGCAGGGCCGCCTGACAAGCCGCTCCGCTCGGGCATTGAACGGCCGGGGTCGTGGAGAGCACCCGATCTGTCCCAATTCACCTGGGCCAGGACGTACGGTTCCTCGCGCGCAGGTAAGACACGAGCCGCCAGATGCAGTAGCCAATCCAGAGGGGGCCGAGCAAAAGAAAGATGTAGCCAGAGGTCGTTGCTTGCCCGCTCCGCATCCGGCTCAGTTGATCGCCCGAAACGACCTCGTAACAGCCGTAAATGATCGCCACTACTCCGACGCAACCGATCGCCAATGCGTCTGACGTGTGCCAGAGCAATCCCTTGCCTCGCCGAATAGGCTTCATCGTTGGTACGCTACATGCGACTCGGCCAGCTGTCGAACCGCCGGAACCGTCTGTCACACGCAGTAGTTCCAACAAAGCTCAACCCCGATCCGGATCATTCTGAAGATGAAGAACGATTCATCCTCGTCGGGCTCAGCCTTACCCTGGGATTGCTCGTGGTGTGGCGGTGCGCCGGAGTAGTGGCCTATGCTGAGCATCCGAATGCCGGGTTCCCGATTCCATCGGACGACGCGCGATGACTGGAACAGAGGCCGCTCGCAACGCAAACCGAACTGGGGTCTGCTCCTGTTCGCGGTCCCGTTTACCTGCTTTGCGCTGTACATCGCTTACGGGTTTCATTCGGGCAATGAGGATCAGCAGACCGCGTCTGCTGCGTTCAAGCCAGTGCCGGCGAGGATACTTTCGAGCCAGGTGGAGACCAGCCTGCACTCGCAGCCGGGCCCCCACAGCGGTATGCACGTGCATCAACCTCGTGTCGTCTACGAGTACGAGACCGACGGGCAGACGTACCCGTCGCGCAGATTCAGCTACTTCGGGACCGCGTACGACAGTGACGTTGAAGCTCGGCTCGTCGTTGCGCGCTACCTGGTCGGGTCGGTTCAGACGGCCTATTTCAACCCGGACAACCCGGCCGAGGCGGTGCTCAGCAGAGCCATGCCATCGGCGTGGTGGAAGCACTACTGGTTTCCGGCGCTTTTTGTGTCCGTTGGCCTTCTCGCCTTGTACGGCGGCTGGCAAGGTTGGCTGATCAGGTCCGGCAGCGAGAGGTAAACGAATGCAGAAGCCGATCCTGCGCGCGCCTGTCCCTGATCGTCGCTACAAGGCACGCTTCATCGTCCGCAACCTGGCGATGCTGCTGCCACCGCTGTTCGCGCTGTTCATCATCTGGCGTTCAGCGGAGCAGGACGCGCCAGTGCTCTGGATCGCCTTCGGCTTCTTCGTCGCGTGGATTGCGGCATGGATTGCTGTGGATGCGTGGCTGTTGCGCCGGTACCGATGCCCGACCTGCAATCGGAAAATCAGCCGACCGACGAATCTGCACCGCAAGCCCGCGGAGCCCATTCGCTACTATTGCGCCCGCTGCGAGACCGAATGGGATACCGGGTTGAGAGAGTCGAGCGATGACTGATTTGCGTGAAGTTCGCGGGTAAACCTGGATGCCGGCGCCATGAAGCTGCGTATTGAGTACCTTGACCACAACGAGCACTTCGCGACGCTGCTGCCTCGTGAAGGGCGCGTCGTCGCTACCCCGGAATGCGCAGACAGCGCGTTGGCCTGGCATCTCATCCACCTTGATAAGCCATTGCTCTACGAGGCCACGGCGCATACGCACTTTCTTGTTGCGTCACGCTGGCAGGGACAGGCTGTCGGTGAACCCGTACCCACATCCGTGTTCATACTTTTGGTACCGTCTGCGGTGTCTGTCGAGGACGGGTTTTCCCACAAGCACTTTTTGCACGCAGCGTGGGGCATGGCGCATGTCGTCGAGGATTCGCGGCAGGGCGCTGATATCGATATTGTCCAAGCAACTGATGAGGCGAAGTCCGGGCATGAAGACGAAGCAACGTGAAGAGCTGCTCAGCGCATTGCGCGCCCGTTTCGAGGAGAACATGGGCCGTCACAAGGGTCTTGCATGGACCGACGTCCAGGCCAGACTCGACGCCAACCCCGACAAGCTGAAGGCGCTCGACGAGATGGAGAAGACCGGCGGGGAACCGGATGTCGTCGACCATGACAAGAAGACGGGTGAGTACATCTTTCATGATTGTTCAGCGGACAGTCCGAAAGGCCGCAGAAGCCTCTGCTATGACCGCGAAGCGCTGAACTCGCGCAAGGAGCACAAGCCGGCGAACAGCGCGGTCGGCATGGCAGCCGCGATGGGCATCGAGCTGCTGACGGAAGAGCAGTATCGAGCGCTGCAGAAGCTCGGTGAGTTCGACACGAAGACTTCAAGCTGGGTGCTTACGCCTCCCGGCATCAGAAAACTTGGCGGCGCGATCTTTTGTGACTGCCGGTACAAGACTGTTTTCGTTTATCACAACGGCGCAGAGTCGTACTACGCTGCAAGAGGTTTCCGCGGCTCCCTGCGGGTTTGAGGTGACGCGTCCCGGCGAGATTTGCAGGCAGGAAGGAATGCACATGATCAGACTGTCGCGACACATCTTTGACATGAGCAGAAGACTTCTTGTCGTCGCTCTGCTGTGCGTCTCCGCGTTTGCCGAAGCAAGGTCCGTATACAGCTATTCTTCTTCCTACGAGGGAATCGACGTGGGGAGATCGACGCTTCCGGATGTCATCGAGTTGTTCGGCGAGCCCCGGTCAAAGCAGGCCAACAGCAACAATGTCCGGTATCGGTACCGTGACTTCGATGTGACGATCAGGGACGATTCCGGTTTCGTCGATTCGATCATCACCTACGACCCGCTTTTCCAGGATGTGAATGGGCACTCCGTTGGCG
>JALYJV010000282.1 GCA_030775105.1 Pseudomonadota bacterium
TCCCTGGAGTAGTGTGCCTGCGCCAGCGCAGCTGGCACTGCCGCCAGCAACGCGCTCGCGTCGCCGAACCACCAGACCGAAAACGCGCCGACCAGCGAACCCTGGACCAGCATGCGCAGGCCGTGACGATGCTGCACATGCCCGAGTTCATGGCCAAGCACGCCAAGAATCTGTGCGTCGTCATCGGCGAGCGCAACGAGCTCGTCGAGCAATACGACGGTGCCGTCGGGCAGGGCGAAGGCATTGGCACCGATTTCCGGACTGGCGCGGAATTCGAGACGGGTCTGTGGCTCGGCGTTCGCCGGCTGCAGCTTCTGGAACGCCGAGCTCAATGCATCCTGGCGTTTCTGGCTCAGGCCGCTGGGTTCCAGCCACAGCCGATCCAGTGTCTTGACCGTCTGCTGCGAGAGCATGCGCGAGACGCTGACAGGCATCGAGCGTGCAGCCATGTCGGCCGCCGCCGGTACCCCCCAGACGTATGCCGCTGCGGTCAGGGTACAGATCAGCACGACCGAAATCAGCGCCACGCTCCAGCTTGCCTGCAGAGACTCCACCCAGCGGACACGCACGCCGGCCTGCTCCAGCATAGCCGCCAGCTCAGGCGATTCATCGATTTCGCAGTAGGCACCATCGCGGAAGCTCAGCTTGCGCGGCATGCCGGCGTAGCGTTCCGAGATGACCGTGTCGGCCAGCAACTCCTCGCGCTCGATGCCCTGACCGCCAACATGCACGACGCCGGCCTGCAGCCGCAGCTGCACGGCATACTGGCGTGCGGATTTGCCGTCGTAGTAGCGGGCGTCGAGCATGTTAGCTCGCACCTCTCACAGGGCCGCCTTCGATCCTCATTGTGACGAAAACGTTCGTAGGGCTTCTCATCTGAAGTGTTCTTTGCAGAGTGCCGAGGGATCGAAGGCTGATCGGCGTATGCCTGTCTGCGGTGCCATCGGCTTGGGCTTCAGTCAACCGATGGAGCAACCATCGGTTTCCTTCCAGCTGGGCGCCGCTGACATCCTCGACGACGGCCATCACTCGATCTCCCTGTGAGAGGTGCGGGCTAGAGACCGATGTCGAAGTCGAAGACTTCGGCCGTCTCCTCGCCCATGGCACTCACCGCCTCAGCTTCCGAGGCAACAAACGCATCGATGTCCCCGGCGGGGAGCATCGCCAGGCTCTCGACCCGATAGCGTGCCACCCGGACTGCAGCCCAGGGCGCGTAGAGACCCAGCGTCAGCATGATCAGGATGAAGTTGCCGAGCATGATGCCGAGCAGAGGCCCGACCTTGACCGCGCTGCTGAAACGGTGCTCGCCGAGCGTGGTGTGATTCCACACCAGATTCTGGATGCGTGCGACCCACAGCGGTGTGAGCAGGATCATGCTGCCGAAGATGCCGAGAAACACGATGCCGGTGGCGGCAGCGATCATCTCCGGATTGGGACCGTCTTCTCCGCCGGTGACGGCGGCTGCGGCGATCACGCCGATCATCGCGAAGATTGACAGCATCATGGCGCCGAAGAACAGCACCATGATCAGGCCGTAGGCGCCGTAGAAATCACCGGCATTGGCGCTGAAGGCGAATCGCGCCGTGCCGTAGCGGCTGTTGCCATGCTGATACTGCTTGAGACGCGCATGAAACAGCGGGCCGGCCAGATACAGCGTGAAGAACATGATGAAGGGGTGGAGCAGAAAGGTTTCGTAGGCAGCGCCGACCGAGCCGTCGAAGCCGAAACGCAGACCGCGATAACTGCTGTTGCGCATGCGGAAGCGAAAGGAGTTGCGCAACAGCCAGGGCAGGACGACGGCGAGAAACACCAGCGCGACCAGACTCCAGATCGAGATGATGTTGGTCGCCGCCGAGTAGACCAGGAACAGGCCGATTGCGAACAGGCGGCCCTTGAGGATCACCAGGGGATCGCCGTGATAGTCGAAGCGTGCGCCGGCGAGTTCGGTGCTGCCGTAGAAATACTTGAGCCGGCGCACCTTGGCCCAGGCGCCATAGATGCCCAGCGTGAGGACCGTCAGCAGCAGATTGACGATCCAGATGCGGAAGTATTCGCTGCCGTTGCCGGTGAAACGGAACGGCAGCGGTGCCAGCTCGGCCTGCTGCGCCTGCTCAAGTTCCATGCGCCCCCTCCCCAGTTTGCGATGACTGCTTGTGGGACGACGCTAACAGACCTGGGTGGACTCAGCCAGATTTCCGGTGCTCGTTGGCGCGCTCGTCGAGATCCTTGGAACGCAGGCGCTTCTGCACTGCGCGCAGGATGCCGGTGGTGTCGAGGTTGCACTGGGCCAGAAGCTCTTCGCGCGTACCGTGCTCGATGAAGTAGTCAGGCAGGCCGAGGTTGAGTACCGGCACGGCATGGTGCTGTGACAGCAGCACTTCGTTGACGCCGGAACCGGCGCCACCCATGCGCGCGTTGTCTTCGACGGTGACGAGCAGGTCGTTCTCGTTGGCGAGTTCGAGGATCAGCTCGGTATCGAGCGGCTTGACGAAGCGCATGTCGGCCACGACGGCGTCGAGGATCTCCGCGGCTTCCATCGCCGGCTGCACCATCGCGCCGAAGGCGAGAAACGCAACCCGCGGGCGACGGCGGCCGTGAGCTTCGCGGACGATGCGGCCACGGCCGAGCGGCAGCGGTTTCGGATCGGCTTCGCAGCTCGCGCCGCTGCCGCTGCCGCGCGGATAGCGGATCGCGCTCGGCTGATTCAGTGACAGGCCGGTGCTCAGCATGCGCCGGCATTCGTTCTCGTCGGACGGTGCCATCACGACCATGTTCGGAATGCAGCGCAGGTAGGACAGATCGAACGCGCCGTGATGTGTCGCGCCATCGGCGCCGACCAGGCCACCACGGTCGACTGCGAACACGACCGGCAGGTTCTGGATCGCGACATCGTGGATCAGCTGGTCGTAACCGCGCTGCAGGAAGGTCGAATAGATCGCGCAGACCGGTTTCATTCCTTCACAGGCGAGACCAGCAGCGAGCGTGACCGCATGCTGCTCGGCGATGCCGACGTCGAAGTAGCGCTCGGGATAGCGTTGCGCGAACTCGACGAGGCCGGAGCCCTCGCGCATTGCCGGGGTGATCGCGACGACGCCAGGATCGGCCGCAGCGACTTCGCACAGCCAGTTGCCGAACACCTGCGTGTAACTCGGCAGGCCGCCGCTCTTGCCTTTCGGGAACGCGCCGGTGACCGGATCGAACTGGGTGACGCCGTGGTACTTGATCGGATCGGCTTCGGCCGGATCGAAGCCCTTGCCCTTGACGGTGACGATGTGCAGCAGGTGCGCGCCCGGCAGATCCTTGAGGCGATCGAGCTCACGGGTCAGCGCATCGAGGTCGTGGCCGTCGATCGGGCCGTGATAGCTGAAGCCGAAGGTTTCGAACATCGCACCCGGATTGTTCAGGTGCGCTTCGTTGTCTTGGTCGGCATCGAACTGGTCTTCGTTGCCGGGTACGCGCGTTGATGCCTGCAGTCCCAGCTTGCGCATCAGGCGCGCAGACTGGTTGCGCAGCGCGCCGACGTTTTCCGATATCGACATGTCGTTGTCGTTGTAGACGACCAGCATGTCGAGCTTGAGATGGCCGGCGTGGTTCAGCGCCTCGAAGGCCATGCCCGCAGTCATGCCGCCGTCGCCAATGATCGCGACGGCGCGGCGCTGCTCGCCCTTGATGCGTGCCGCAGCGGCCATGCCGGCGGCGGCGGAGATCGAAGTCGACGAATGGCCGACGCCGAAGGTGTCGTAGTCGCTTTCCGCGCGCAGGCAGAACGGCGCGAGACCGCCGAGACGGCGGATTGTGTCGAGGCGCTCGCGGCGCTCGGTCAGCATTTTGTGCGGATAGGCCTGATGGCCGACATCCCAGACCAGGCGGTCGTGCGGGGTGTTGAAGCAGCGGTGCAGGGCGATCGTCAGTTCGACCGTGCCCAGATTGGCGGCAAAGTGGCCACCGATGCGGCCCAGGGTTTCGATCAGATAACGGCGGGTTTCGACGGCCAGCAGCGGCAGGTCCTCGGCCGGCAGGGTGCGCAGATCAGCCGGCGTGTGGACGCGACCGAGGAGGGCATAGCCTGGGATTTCTGTCATGGGCTCGTATGCTGCTGCTCAAATGCAGTGGCGAAAACAGCGATTCTGCCGCCTCGCGCCCCAATATAGGGCACGCGCCGGGATGTAATTATCTGACAAAGCGGAGCCGATTGCTGCAATGCGATGAATACGAGGGGCGCGAAGGATCAGCGGTCACGCTGGCGAATGCTGTCGGCAAACGCCAGCAGCGGCTGCGCTTTGCGGCCAAAAGGCTTCAGCGCGCTGCGTGCCTGCGCAAACAGATCGTCGGCGCGTTCGCGCGCGGCGCTCAGCCCGAGAATGGCCGGATAGGTCGACTTGCCGCTGGCGCTGTCCTTGCCGGCGGTCTTGCCCAGCGTCGCGGAGTTGCTTTCGACGTCGAGCACGTCGTCCTGGATCTGGAACGCGAGGCCGATGGTCTTGCCATAGCGGTCCAGGGCTTCGGCCTGATCGTCCGGCAGCGTCGGCGCGGCGGCGCAGGCGAGGCGCAGGCAGGCGCGGATCAGGGCGCCGGTCTTGTGGATGTGCAGGGCTTCGAGTTCGGCCAGTGTCAGGCGCTGGTTCTCTGATTGCAGATCGACCGCCTGGCCGCCGACCATGCCGCGCGAGCCTGCCGCCACGCTGAGGATTTCGATCATCTTCAGGCGCTGCTTCGCGCCGAGGCGGTGGTCACCTGCCAGCACCTGAAATGCCAGCGCCTGCAAGCCGTCGCCGACCAAGATTGCCGTGGCC
>JALYJV010000283.1 GCA_030775105.1 Pseudomonadota bacterium
CCGTTCGTGTCGAGTGCCGGCGAAGCCGGTGTATCGAGACACTCGCACTGCCATTGGGGCATCTCGATACACCGCGCGCCCTGCGCGCGGCACTCGATGCGAACGGTATGTGTACAGGTACAGCAAAGCGCGCTAATCCGCAGCGACGCAATCGCGTTCGCCGGCATTCAGCCAGCGATTGCTGGCGTGCTCGACGCGCCGCATCAGGTCCACCGCTTCCGGTTCCAGCATGAAGCCGTCGGCGACCGACTGCGCGGTCGCGGCCTGCATCCGGCAGTAGTAGTCCGCGTGGGTCGGATACAGCCGCTGCAGCTTCGCGGCGCCAAACGGAATCGTGATGCCGCCCAGATTGCAGATGTCGGAGCGATAGCTGGCGACCGGCACATCGATCGGCGGCAAGCGGATGCCACCCAGCGCGTTGCCGTCCTCGTCGCGCGCGAGTCTTCCGGATTCGTCGAACTGGTAGCGCTCACCATGCGGTGGCTCTTCGCCCGTCCGCAGCCAGCGATCGAGGTAATGGATCGCCGCCATCACCGAATAGCGCAGCGGGAACTGCGTGCCTTCGACGATGCAGACGAACTGGCCCGGATCGAAATGCTCGCCGTAGTTGCCGGCGTAGGTGTGGAAATCGGCATCGGCAGTGCCGGCCCGCTGCAGATGCGCTTCCGCACGCAGCGACTGGCCGAACACCTGATGCACGCCAATCCAGAAATCCTGGTGTGCGGCGCCGGCGATTTCCCACAGCCGGTAGTTGCGTGTGACGTTCGGCGCATCCGGACTCGCTTCGCGCTCGCTGAGCAACTGGATCGTTGGCACGCTTGGGTCGGCCGGGTACTGTTTCTCGCCGCTACCGTCGGCGTGGACGAGGAACGCGTCGATGACGTTTGCCTGTGGCTGCACTTCGATCAGGTAATCGCGCATACGTGTGCCGGATTGAGACTGGCCGACCGCAATCACGCGCTGCACCAGCAGGCCGCCCATAGGATCGACTTCCGGCGGCTGCTTGAAGGCCTGGGCGATCTGCGAAAACATGTCGAAGGCGTAGTCGTCGCCCGGATGATCGAGCGCGGCGTAGCGCACCGGGTCCCAGGCCTTCGGCGTCAGCAGCGGTACGCAGCAGACCCCGGCGGACTGCGCGCTGACATGCACATAGGCGTAGCCATCGCGTTCGAGGAGTTCATGCGCTTCGAGCGTATCGACCGCGTTCTCGAACTGCGCGGTGACATTGACCCAGTCGAGAACGACGGTGCCGTTGAAACGCGCAGCATCCGCGGGACGGCGCACGATGATGCGCGTCGTGTACGGCGCGGTCTGCGCCGGATCGCGGTGGCTTTTCGCGCTTCCGGAGATGAAGAACTCGTCCTCGACGTAGCCGAGATCAGCGAGGTTGTACCAGCTGTCCCAAAGCGCGTGGCCAAAGATGCCGGCATCACCGATCGGGCCGACGACGGTCGGCACGGGAACCGTGCCTGAACCACCACCGCCTGATCCGCCAGTGGCGCTGTCGTCGGAACCGCAGGCCGCGAGACAAGCCGTGGCTAGGAACAGCAGCGCACGACCGGCTGGCAGGTTCATGGGCTCAGACGAAATCCAGGCGAATCACGCGACGCAGCACCTTGCCGGTCTCGTTGTACGGCAGGGCGTCCTTGAACACGATGCGCTGCGGCACGCGCGATGAACGCAGCTGCGACTTCACTAGCTCCTGCAGTTCCGCAGCACCGGCGCTGGAGCCACTCTTGAGAACGATCACCGCTCCAACCGCCTCGCCCCATTGCTCATCAGGCATTGCGACGCAGGCCACATCAGCCACCGCGGGATGCGACAGCAGCACTTCCTCGATCTCACCCGGCGAGATGTTCTCCCCACCGCGCACGATCACATCGTCGGCGCGACCGTCGAGGAACAGATAGCCATCGGCATCGAGGAAGCCGCGATCCTTGGTCGGGAACCAGCCGTCGGCATCAAGCTGGGAACCGAGCGACAGATACTCGCCGGACACCTGCGGCCCGCGCACAAACACGAGGCCGGCTTCTTCTGCACCAAGCACCTTGCCGTCTTCATCGCGGATTTCAATCTCGACCGCAGCCGGCTTGCCGACCGAGCCAAGACGACGGCGGATCGACGGATCGCTGCTGGCCGCAGCGGCGCGATGATCGTCCGGGCCAAGCACGGCGATCGTCGAACTGGTTTCGGTCAGGCCGTAGGCGTTCGTGAAATCAACCTTCGGGAACAGCTCCATCGCCTTCTGGATCGTCGTCAGCGGCATCTTGCCGCCGCCGTAGGCCAGCGCACGCAGCGCCGGCATATCCGGCGACTCGCCACTGACAGCGAGATGATCGACGACGCGCTGCAGCATCGTCGGAACCAGGAAGGCATTGCTGACCGATTCGCTGCGCACCGCTGCGAGCCATGCGGCGGCGTCGAAGTTCTCGAGCTGCACCATGCGCCGGCAGGCGTAGGTGGAGCTCAGCACCGCCGAGATGCCGGCGATGTGATACGGCGGCACCGTGACGACGATGGCGTCGTCTTCCTCGGCAGACGCGAACTCGACGGTGCCCATGATGTAGGACATCAGGTTCTCGTGACGCAGGATCGCGGCTTTCGGCTTGCCGGTCGTTCCGCTCGTGAAGAGCTGCACGGCCACTGCGCGCGGATCTTCTTCCGGCACCGGCGGCTCGTTGCCCTGCAGTTCGAGCGCTTCGAAGACCGTCGTGTCGACCAGCTTCAGACCCTCGTGTGGCTCCACCAGGCTGCGGTATTCGGCGCCGACGATCAGGTACGCCGGCGTCACGCGTGCGAGCAGCTCGTTGATCTCCGGCCTGGTCAGCCGGTAGTTGAGCGGCACATACGGCACGCCGGCATAGGCGGCGGCGAAGATCGCCACCGGTACGGCTGGACTGGTCACATCCAGCATCGCAACGTACTGCGCGCCACTGGCCTTGATGTGATACGCGGCCGCCTGGGCTGCAGCGCGGATCGTCGCGTAGTCCCAGCGCTCTTCGCCGCAGACCACGCCGGTGCGGTCGCCGAAGGCCTCAGCGGCCATGTCGAGGATGGTGGAGATGTTCATGGCAGCCGCTTGCTCAGTCGGACGAAGGGAGCTGCTTGGCCTGCTTGACCTCAAGCGCGGTGCCGCCAACCGACAGCGAACCCTTGCCGCCCTTGGTGCACAGCAGCTCGATCGATTCGTCCGCGTTGACGTAGCGCTTGCCGATCAGCGTGCCGCCGGCATGCGCGGCGTCGAGGCTGAGGCCTTCCGGCGCGGTTGCCGTGCCGCCGAGCATGGCGACGCCGCCGCAGCACAGATCCAGCTCGCCGGCCGGCGCCTTGACCACCATCACCTGCGAATCGCACACCGCGCTCTTGAAGCGCGCGCCGGCCTTGAGTACCAGTCCCATGGGGATCTCCAACGTTCGGATTTGTAAAAGTCGCCAGTATGCCGCCCAACGGGGCTACGGGCATGGCCGCGAATGTAGTGCAGCCTGTCTGTACACGCACCGTCCACTTGTAGGAGGCCCGTTCCGGGGGCCGGCCGACTAGCCGAGGACCGTATCCGCCCAGCTGCCGATACGATCGAACAGCTGGCTGCGCGCCGGAAACAGGAAATGGCTGTGGCCGGTTTCCGGCAGGATCTGCAGCGTCACGTCGAAGCTGGAGCTGAAAGCCGCCGGCACCTTGTGCGGAGCACCGACCATGTCGCGTTCGCCAATGCCGAGGAACACCGGGCAGGTGATCGTTGCCGCCTCGTCGCCGACATTGTTCGGCAGCATCGACAGCACCGCTGGCACTGGCAATACGCAGTCGGTCGCGGCCTTCAGCGCCGCAACGCCGCGCGGATCGGCCTTGCGGCTGCCGAACAGGTCAGCATTGCCGCCATTGCCAGCACCGCCGTTGCCCCCGCCGCGATGGATCACCGGATAGGGGGTGCCGAACATCTTGCGCGCGTGATCGACCAGCTGCGGTCGTGCGGCGACCGGATCGGTGATTTCCTTGAGCGCCGGCGGCAGATACTCAGGCAGACCGCGCGTCGAGAAACCAAGCACGACGATCGCTTGATGTTGCTGCGCCGCATGCTGCTGCAGCACGGTGAGCATCGCGCCCATCGAATGGCCAACGCCAATGCTGCGCAGTCCCGGCACGGCCGGCACGTCGGCATGCAGCTCGCCGTTGCGCAGGCGCGTCAGCAGCTGTGTCGTTGCGTTGGCATTCGCCTGCACCAGCACTTCGGCGGTCAGCTGCCAGCCGTCTTCCGGCTTCGTGCTGTCGCCGAGTCCGAGATGATCGAGCGCGGCAACGATGAAGCCGCGTGCGCACATCTGCGCGGCAAACGAGTAGCTCTCGTCGCCGTCTTCAGGCTGCAAGTCAAAGTAGTGACGGTTCATGTTGCCGCCGGGCAGGCACAGCAGCAGCGCTGACGCCGCAAGCGGTTCTTCCGGCAGCCACACGCTCGCCGCAACCTGCACGCTGGCCTCGCCTGCCAGCGTGATGCCGCTGTCGAGCTTGAGGTCGATGACCTCCATTTCGCTTACGCCTTGGCGATGACCGCGCCAGCCATGCCCGACGACAGCAGCACGTGGTTCACCGGCTTGCCGACCTGATTCACCGACGTGCCGCGCACCTGGCGCACGCCCTCGGCCATGCTGTTCATGCCGTGGATGTAGGCTTCGCCGGCCAGGCCGCCATGCGTGTTGGTCGGGATCGCGCCGTCGATCGCCATGCCGCCCGCCTTCACGAACGCGGCCGCTTCGCCCGGCTTGCAGAAGCCGAAGGCTTCAAGCTGAAGGAGTACGTGCGGGCTGAAGGCGTCGTAGAGCATCGCCGCCTGCATGTCCGCCGGCGTCAGGCCGGTCATTTCCCACAGTCTCTTGGCGACACCCATGGCCTCGGGCATCACGGTCATGTCGTCGTGGTGGAAGTTGGCGATGACTTCGACATTGAACGGGATTGACTGGCAGGCGCCGAGAATCTGCACCGGCGGCTGCTTGAGATCGCGGGCGCGTTCGAGACTGGTCACCAGCAGCGCCACACCTCCGTCGCTCTCCTGACAGCAGTCGAGCAGACGCAGTACCGGCTCCATGATCCACTTGGAGTTCTGGTGATCCTCGACGGTGATTGGCTTGTTGTAGAACCATGCGTTCGGATTGGTTGCCGCGTACTTGCGCTGCTGCACGCAGACGTGCGCGAGATCGGCGTTGCTGAGCCCGAACTTCCACATGTAGCGCTGCGCCTGCAGCGCGCCCCAGCTGGCCGGCGTCATCGCGCCGAACGGGATGTTCCACAGCAGCGTGCCCGTGCCGTGGCCCCCGGAGTAGCCCTGCGTGTTGTTCGGGTTCTGGCCGAAGCGGTACTGCGAGCGCTCGTTCATCGCGCGCCAGATCAGCACGTTCTTGCAGACGCCTGCGTTGACCAGCGCCATCGCCTGGAAGATGGTGGCCGCCGCCGCAGCGCCACCACCGGGGATGCGCGTGGTATAGGCCAGATCACGCACGCCGAGGCAGCGCGCCAGCGTGATCTCGTCGCTGTTGTCGATCGTGAACGTGATCATGCCGTCGATGTCGCGCGGATCGACGCCGGCATCCTGGCAGGCCGCCAGCGAGCACTCGGCCGCCAGCTGCAGTTCGGTACGCCCGGATTCCTTGGAGAACTCGGTGGCGCCAATGCCGGCAATCGCGGCTTCGGTGAATTTGCGCGCCATGTTATTGGCCCCTCGGCTTGAACACGGGCACCTTGTGGTTGCCCATCGTGGGTTCGAACATTACTTCCACCGCCATGTCCTGTTTCATGTCTTCGATCTTGACGCCGACGACGTTGGAGACGAAGCGCGTGCCCTCCTGCAGCTCGATCACTGCAACGATCGGCGGCTCACGGAATCCGAATGGAGGCGGATGGCGCGGCATCGTCCAGGAATGCACCGTACCGTAGCCGGACAGCTGCACATACTCGCGCTTGAGGCTATGGCAATACGGACACATCGGCCGCGGCGGAAAGCGGAACTTGCCGCAGTCACTGCACTTCTCGCCGATGAACTCCTCGCGGTCCGCCGCCTCCCAGAACTCCTTGGCGTCAGGCGTGACGATGGGCGCAATGCGCGTGGGCTTCGGCGGTGCCGCCGGAGCATTCCCGGATTCTGCGGTCATGGCTGTCTACCGTTATGGCTGTGAGAGCGCCCGCATAGGACGGCGGGCATGCTTGAACGATAGCTGCGGCCGTCACCCGGCGGCCTGACTCATTTGGGTGAGTCGGGCTCAGCTCCAGCTCTAGGACGGTCCGCAGACGGCCCGCGTTCATTCCGTTCGCCTCGAGTGGCGCCGCAGGCGCTGTATCGAGAGGCCGCCACTGCAGCGCGGATGTCTCGATACACCGGCTTCGCCGGCACTCGACACGAACGGGCTGGGTTATGGCGCGAAGCCGATCTCCAGCCCCGCAAACACGCCACGACCGCTGCCCGGTTCGAAGAACCGGCCATTGCTCTCGTTGACGATGACCGAGCCCGCGTACTCGCGATCAAACAGGTTTTCCCCACGCACGAAGGCGCGCCAGTGGCCCCAGCCCGCCGGCTGCGTATAGATGAGACGCAGACCGGTCACCGTGTAGCTTGCAGCGGCATCGCTGTTGACGTCGTCGACCTGAACATCATCGACGTAACGGACATCGGCCAAGGCAGAGAAGCCGTCCCTGGTGTGACGGTTCCAGCCGAACTCGCCGTACAGGCTGCGGCGCGCAACACCGGGCAGGCGATTGTCTGCATCAACCGTCACCGACTCGCCGCGCACGTTGTAGGTGAAGGACTCGCGGAATGTCGCATCGAGATAGTCGGCGGCGAGATAGGCACTCCATCGTGGAGTCAGCACCCAGTCCACCGACACCTCGGCGCCGCGCCGCTCGGTGCCGCCCTGCGCGTTCTGGAAGCTGGTACGGCCGCCGCTGTTGGTCGCCGGCACGATTTCGTCTTCGGTTCGCGTTTCGTAAACCACCAGCGTCGCCAGGCCGCGCGAACCGATCTGCTGTTTCAAACCCAGTTCGAAAGTCTCGCTGCGCGCCGCATCGAGCGCGAAGTTCAGACCGCTGCTGCCGTCGCTGCGGTACGACAGCTCATTGACGGTCGGCGTCTCGAAGCCCTGGCCCCAGCTCGCGTAAACGCGCCCCTTGTCGCTGAACCGGTACTGCGCGGACAGCGCGGGTGTCGTGCGCGAATAATCGCGGCTGCCGCTGTCGTCCGGATTGCCTTCGGCGATGTAGCGATCGTCGGATTCGAACTCGAGGCTGCTGTGGCGCACGGCGCCGACCAGCAGCCATTGCTTCGACGGCGTCCATTCGACGAGTGCGACCTGATCGAACCCGCTGACCTTGTTGTCTTCATCGCGGCGCAGCGCGCCGCGCACACCAACGCTGTCGCCGACAAAGTTCTCGTAGCCACGACGATCTTCGTCGACCTGCTGCGCCTGCACACCGAGACTCACCGTCCAGTCCGCAAGCGCGACGACGTAACGCAGTTCCGCGCCGAAACCCTCGCGACCGAGATCGACGACACCACCGCCGCTGCCCGGCGCAGCCTGCGCCGAAGCCGGGATCGACAGGAACTGCTCGACATCGCGCGTCGTGCCGTACAGCACCGACTCGATGCGCGAGCCTGCGCTCAGCGGTTGCGTGTAACGCAGGCCGAGCGCGCGCTCCTCAAGACTCTTGCTCGTATTGAAGTCGATCGCCGCCGAATCGGTCTGGCTTGGGTCTGCATCGAACTGCTCGCGCGTCAGACCCAGCGGATCCTGTGCATCGGGCTGTGACAGGCTGGACACCAGCAACTGCACACGACCTTCCGCGCCAACTGTCGCATTGAGCTGACCGGCAACCTGCGTGCGTTCGGCCGCGCTGTGCGGACGATTGCCATCCGTGCGCCAGCGCGACACTTCGGCGCGATAGCCGAGGCGATCCGCAGCAAGTGCGCCACCGGCGCTCAATGCAGTGCGCCAGGTCTCGTCGCTTCCGTAGCCGAAAGCGGCACGCAGCTGCGTGCTGTCCGGCGTCGGCACGCTCCACGCCGAGATCACGCCGCCCGAGGCATTGCCGTACGCATACGCCAGCGGACCGCGCAGGATCTCGATGCGATCCAGCGATGAAATGAGGAAGCTCGACGAAGCACCCTGACCGTCCGGCGCGCTGACCGGAATGCCGTCGAGGCGCAGCTGCAGGCCGCGCACGCCGAAGCTCGAACGCGCACCGAAGCCGCGGCTCTGGATCTGCAGGTCCTGCGCATCGTTGTTGCGCTCGCGCACCGCAATACCCGGCACGCGGACCAGGCTTTCGGCGAGAGACAACTGCGGCTGGCCTTCGGACAGCGTCTGCGCATCGATAACCGCAACCGCTGCAGGCATGTCGAGCTCGCTGCGCGCCTGCGCCGTGCCACTGACGATCACCGGCGGCAACTGTGCGGGTGTCGCCTCCGTTGTCTGCGCAAATGCCGGCACCGCGATCGCCGATATCAGCGCGCCGCATCGCAGGACATATTGGTTCAAGGTACCGCCGTTTCGGTGTTGAGGCTTGCGCATGAGCGGCGAATAACTCGCTGTGTAATGAGTGGCGGGGGTGCCAAAGCTACCTCAAATTGCGGCGCTCATGACCGTATGCAGGGGAATCTGGAGTTGTCCCGAAGTGCAATGGCCGCATCGGGCCGTTCGCGGCGGCATCTCGATACACCGCGCCGATGGCGCGGCACTCGATGCGAACGGGCTTTTATACATCAGCCCAATAAGACTCCGCTCGTTTCGAGTGCCGCGCGTGAGCGCGGTGTATCGAGAAACCCGCGCCCGATTCAGTCCATCCAGCCGCGCTTGATCAGCTCCATCTTGATCATCAGCCAGACGAAGTTGAAGATCGTCTTGACCTGGCCCCAGGCGCTGGGCTCGTAACGGGCACGCTCGCGGAGGTAGTGACGCATCGACTCCAGCTGCTCGTCCGTGTACTCCGTGAACGGCGGCATGCCGCGCGCCTGCAGCGCGCCACCCTGGACGATCGCCTTGAAGGCTTCGGCGGACAGCGGCACCTGTGATGCGCGCAGGTCCGGCGCGTAACCACCCGCGATGGCGCCTACGCCATGGCAGATCGAGCAGGTGTTGCCGTAGAGCAGCTTGCCCTTTCCGGCAAGCACCGGATCGACCTTGAACGCCGGATCATCGACCGGCTCGACCTTGGCGATCGGCGCCGGCGAGCTCGGCAGCTTCGCATCGCCATCGAGCACGAAGGTCAGCATGCGGCGCGGAAACTGACGTCCCACCCAACCGTGCTGCGCAGACAGCGAACCCAGCAGCGACGGCGCGCCGCCCCAGCCGGCGAGAATCGTGACGTATTGCTTGCCGTCGACGCTGTAGGTCATCGGCGCGGCCTGCGTACCGACACCCATGTTGTAGCTCCACAGCTCCTTGCCGGTGGCTGCATCGGTGGCGACGAACAGACCATCGGCACGGCCCTGGAACACCAGGCCGCCGTGTGTCGCAATCACGCCCCCCGCGGTCGCGCCCGGCGTCGGGTTCTCCCAGGCCTTCGTCTGCGTCAGCGGATTCCAGGCGAGCAGTGAAGTCTTGCCGGCAGTCTTCGGAATGTCGTCGAAGAAGCCTTTGAGGCCCATCACGTCGCCGTCGACCATCTTCCACTCGCGCGGCTTGCGACCCTCGTCGTTGTAGTAGCCCGCCATCTCGCGCGCCGGGATGTAGACCAGACCAGTGTCCGGGCTGTAGGCCATCGGTTGCCAGTTGTGCGTGCCGCCGGAGCCCGGCCACGTCAGCGCTTCGCCGTTCTCATAGCGCGCGCCGCGCACTTCGACCGGGCGACCGGTTTTGAGATCGACGCGCTCGGCCCAGGTGACCTTGCCGATCTTCTCGGCGGAGATCAGCTTGCCGTTGTCGCGGTCAAGCATGTAGAAGAAGCCGTTCTTCGGCGCATGCATGAGCACCTTGCGCTTCACGCCTTCGATATCGACGTCGGCAAGCACCATGTCCATCGTCGAGTTGAAGTCCCAGCTCTCGCCCGGCGTGGTCTGGTAGTGCCACAGGTATTCGCCGGTGGTCGCATCGAGCGCGACAACCGAGCAGAGATACAGGTTGTCGCCGCCATCCGGCGAGCGCAGCTTGTGGTTCCACGGCGAGCCGTTGCCGGTACCGAGGTAGATGCGGTTGAACTCGGCGTCATAGGTCATCGCGTTCCAGACCGTGCCGCCGCCGCCGAATTTCCACCATTCGCCGGTCCAGGTCTTCGCCGCCGCTTCCATCGCCGGATTCTCGAAGCCATCGGCCGGATTGCCCGGCACAACAAACCAGCGCCACAGCTGCGCGCCGGTTTCGGCGTCATAGGTCGTCACGTAACCGCGCACATGGCCGAAGTCTGCCCCACCGTGGCCAACGATCACCTTGCCGTTGAATACGCGCGGCGCGCCGGTGATGTAGCGGTTGTCGCCAGGCTCGGTGGTCTGCACTTCCCAGACCAGCGCACCACTCGATGCATCGAGCGCAAACAGGCGGCCGTCCTGCACGCCGGCATAGACCTTGCCCTTGTAATACGCCAGACCGCGTGAGCCCCAGGCCATGCGCATCTTGCGCGCCGAAACCTTGGGATCGTAGTTCCACAGGATGGAACCGGTGCGCGCGTCAATCGCGTAGATATGGCTGTAGCCCACCGCGGTGTAGATCACGCCGTCGACGGCGAGCGGCTGGCTGGAGACGTTCCAGACCTGGTCCAGTTCCAGCGACCAGGCCAGGCCCAATCGCGACACCGTCTGCGTGTTGACTTCGTCGAGCGGGCTGAAGCGCTGCTCGTCGAAGGTGCGGCCCCAGGCAGCCCAGTTGCTGCCATCGGCCGGCGCGCTCAGCGCGGCATCGTCGATGGTCGTCGCGGCCTGCGCGCCCAGTGCCGTCAGCAGACCGGCCAGCAGCAGTACCGTGGTTCGCGCCCGCCCGCGTGTGAAAAGCATTGTCGCCCCCGTTGTGAATGTCGCGGCGGGCACGCAATGCGCCTCAGCCTGTGCCGACATTCTCGTCACAAGGGCCTCTGACCACCATCCGCCGAACGCAGTAGGGAATGCGCGCTCTCAAAAACCCCGTTCGCATCGAGTGCCGGCGAAGCCGGTGTATCGAGATGCCACCACGGACGGTGAGCACCTGACCGGGGCGCAGGCCTCTTGATACACCGCGCCGTTGGCGCGGCACTCGAGACGAACGGAGTGGGAATGCGTTTCCCTCAACGCCCACGGGCGCGTTCGCGGCCGATCAGCACTGGCGCCGGCACCGCGCCGGTCGCAGCAGACTTGCCGCTGCCGCGTGGATACACGCTGAACTGCATCATGCGCAGGCGCAGCTGAGCGCCCGGCTTGAAGTGCGGCACGTCGTGATGCAAGTGCGGCAGTTCGATCGACAGCGGCGTCGGTGATTTCGAGAACTGCGCCGTGGCACGCACGATCGGGCCGGTGCGATGCACGGCCTGCACCAGCACATCGAAACCCGGCAACGTGCCTTCCGTCACGCGCAGATCGCCGGGGCGCACGTAGACATCAACCGGACCGTTCGGATGGATGCTGTCGGTCAGCGATGCGATCTCGGTTTCGCCAAGCAGCACCCTGCGGCCACGCAGTTCGGCCTGAATGATGTTGGTGCTGCCGAGGAAGTCGAACACGAACGGCGTGGCCGGGTGCTCGTAGACCTGGTCGACGGTGCCGACCTGCTCGATCGCGCCGCGGTTCATGATGACGACGCGATCGGCCAGCTCCAGCGCCTCTTCCTGATCGTGGGTCACGAAGATCGTCGTGTAGCCGGTACGGTTGTGCAGCTCGCGCAGCCAGCGACGCAGGTCCTTGCGCACCTTGGCGTCGAGTGCGCCGAACGGCTCATCGAGCAGCAGCACCCGCGGGTCGATCGCCAGTGCGCGCGCCAGCGCGACACGCTGACGCTGGCCGCCGGACAACTGGGTCGGATAGCGCGCTTCCAGGCCGGAAAGCTGCACCAGCTCGATCAGTTCCATCACCTTGCGCTTGATCTCGTTCTCCGACGGCCGGTCCTTGCGCTCACGCACGCGCAGCCCGAACGCGACGTTCTCAAACACCGTCATGTGCTTGAACAACGCGTAGTGCTGGAACACGAAGCCGACGCGGCGCTCACGGATCGGGCGCAGTGCGATGTCTTCGTCGCCGAACAGGATCTGGCCGTGGTCAGGAAATTCCAGGCCGGCGATCACGCGCAGCAGCGTGGTCTTGCCCGAGCCCGACGGACCGAGCAGCGCGATCAACTCGCCGGACTCGACATCGAGATCAACCTGCCTGAGCGCCTGGAAACTGCCGAACAGCTTGTGGATATTGCGGATATGAATGTTCATGTGAAGCCTTGCTTGTTTTGAAAGTCCCGGCCATGAATGGCCGGGTTTCTTGTCAGGACGACATCAATGGCGACGGGTGGCGGCGAGTTCATCGCCGTGACGCCATTCGAGATAGGTCTTCAGCGCCAGCGTCACCAACGCGAACAGCGCCAGCACCGAGGCCACCGCGAACGCACCGGCAAACTGGTATTCGTTGTAGAGAATCTCGACATGCAACGGCATCGTGTTGGTCTGCCCGCGGATGTGCCCGGAGACGACGCTCACCGCACCGAACTCGCCCATCGCGCGGGCGGTGCACAGCAGCACGCCGTACAGCAGCGCCCACTTCACGCTCGGCAGCGTGACTTTCCAGAATGTCTGCCAGCCATTCGCGCCCAGCGACAGCGAAGCCTGCTCGTAGTCCGTGCCCTGCTCCTGCATCAGCGGAATCAGTTCGCGTGCAATGAACGGGAAGGTCACGAACACCGTTGCCAGCACGATGCCCGGCAGTGCGAACACGATCTTGATGTCGTGCTCGGCGAGAAACGGTCCGGCCCAGCCGGCACGGCCGAAGATCATGATGTAGATCACGCCCGCAACCACCGGCGACACCGAGAACGGCAGGTCGATCAGCGTGATCAGCAGCGACTTGCCACGGAACTCGAACTTGGTGATGCACCATGCGGCGGCGATGCCGAACACCAGATTCAGCGGCACCGCGATTGCGGCAGCGAACAGCGTCAGGCGGATCGCCGCCAGCGCGTCGGGCTCGAGCAGCGAATCCTTGTAGGTGACCCAGCCATTGCGCAGCGCCTCCACAAACACCGAGAGCAAGGGGAGCAGGAGAAAGCCGACGAGGAACAGCAGCGCAATCGCGATCAGCAGGTTCTGCGTCCAGCGCGTTTCGCTGACCGCCGAGTTGCGCCGGATCAGAGGGCCTTCCGGCGGGAACTCCGGCGGCAGCGGCTGGCCGGAGTCGAGAGGATTGTGGATGGATGTGCTCATGGCGTGGTTCTCAGCTGCGCTCACGACGGCTGCGCGTCCAGACCTGCAGGGCATTGATCACCAGCAGCAGGACCAATGACAGCGACAACATCGCTACCGCGACCGCGCTGGCGCCGGCGTAATCGAATTCTTCGAGCTTGATGATGATCAGCAGCGGCGCGATCTCGCTGATCATCGGCATGTTGCCGGCGATGAAGATGATCGATCCGTACTCGCCGGCCGCACGCGCGAACGCGAGCGTGAAGCCGGTGATGATGCCCGGCAGGATCGTCGGGCCGATGACCTTGAGGATGGTCTGCAGGCGCGTCGCGCCGAGCGAGGCGGCGGCCTCTTCGAGTTCCCTCTCCGCTTCTTCGAGAATCGGTTGCACCGTGCGCACGACGAACGGCAGACCGATGAAGGTGCAGGCGACGATCACGCCCAGCGGCGTGTACGCGACCTTGATGCCCATCGGCTCAAGGAACTGGCCGATCCAGCCATTGCCGGCGTACAGCGCGGTCAGCGCGATGCCCGCCACCGCCGTCGGCAGCGCGAACGGCAGGTCGATGATCGCATCGAAGAAGCGCTTGCCGGGAAACTTGTAGCGCACGAAGACCCACGCGACGAGCGTACCGAACACCGCATTGATCAGCGCGCCGATCAGCGCCGCGCCGAAGCTGAGCTTGAGCGCGGCCAGCACGCGCGGCGCGGTGACGACGTTCCAGAATCCGGACCAGCCGAGATCGGCGGACTTGAAGAACACGCCGGCCAGCGGGATCAGCACGATCAGGCTCAGGTAGAGGATCGTGAAGCCCAGGGTCAGCCCGAAGCCGGGTATGACCGAGGCGCGGCGCGGCAGTCGAGCGCCTGGAGTCAGAGTCAGGTTGGTCATGGATGATGGAAGTCAGCTGGAGAAATTCACTTCGTTCGCGCTGTAGCCGCGCGCCTGCGGCTGAGGTGCGTCGTGCAGCGGGAACAAGTTGCGGTCGATCCAGCGCGTACTGCTCAGCCACAGGCCATCCAGCTCAGCACCGTGCGCACGATTGATCAGGACGATGCGACGCTGGCCACGGTCGAGCAGCGCGATCTTGTTCTGCGGCTTCAGCCCCAGTTCCAGCACACGGGCAAAGCCATGGTCGCTGAGCAGGCCCGAATAGCGCTGCGCCAGCGGGCGCAAGACGTCGTGGACGAAATGCCAGGTGTCCGAGCGGCCGGGGACGCGTTCGCTCAGGTCTAGCGTGCCGTTGTGCATCAGGTCGATACCGTGGATCACCCGGAACGGATGCACGTTCTCGATGCCGCTGCCGCCACGCGTCTGCTTGCGCAGATGCAGCGCGTACTCGGCGTCCTGGTACTGCGCCTCGACATCCAGCAGGGTCTCGATATCGACCGTCGCTTCCTTGCGCACGAACGCCCGCCCCCCACGCTCGAAGCCCATCACACCCCAACCCTCGGTGTTGTGCAGCACCGCCGCGCGCAGCAGCTCGTGCGAAATGCGCACGCCGGCAGGTTTGTGAATGATCAGGCACATGGTCTGTCTATCAAGAAGAACAATTTACTGGGTGTTCCCAACGATCCGTTCGCATTGAGTGCCTGCGAAGCAGGTGTATCGAGATGCCGCCACTACAGCGCTGCTGTCTCGATACACCGTGCTGCGCGCGGCACTCGACATGATCGGGATTCCGGGATGCGCAAGGTCACGCCAGCTTGGCGACCATCACCTCGGTGGCCTTGAACAGGGCAAGGGCTTCATCGCCGATGCGCAGCGACATGCGCTCGATCGAACTGGTCGTCACGATCGCGCTGACGATGCCGCCGGCGGTCTCGATCTCGATTTCCGAAACCACCGGACTGCGATTGATCGCGACGATGCGACCCTTGAACTGATTACGTGTGTTGATACTGGAAATCGACATGCTGTCCTCTACTGGGATTTTGCGCGGAGGCGCTCTTGTGGGCGTGGCTACTTCTGGGTGTAGATGCGATCAAACGTGCCGTCGTCGGCGAAATGCTTGGCAAAAGTGGCCTCCCAGTTGTCGACACTGAACAGCTTCACCGCCGCGAAATCCGGATGGCGCGCAAGCACCTTGGCATCGACCGGCCGCAGACCGTTCGCCGCGAAGAGCTCCTGCGCTGCTTCGGTGAAATG
>JALYJV010000284.1 GCA_030775105.1 Pseudomonadota bacterium
GGGCCGCTTCATCGGCCTGATCACTCGCATAGACTTGCTGAACTACCTGCGCCAACAGATCTAGGCTGATGCACGAAACCATCGCTGTAGTCTTCGATTTCGACGACACGCTCGCTCCCGACACGACGACGGGCTACCTGCGTCATGCTGGTCTCGCCGATGTCGCGCGCTTCTGGAAAGAAGAAGTGGCCCCCCTGACGCATCTGGACTGGGATCCCGTGCCGGCCTATCTGTATCAGATGATCGAAGCCGCTCGCGCCGGGCAAATCCCACCGATTACTCGGCAAAGCCTTGCCGAATGGGGCACGCAGGCACCCCTCTACAAGGGCGTGAAAACGATCTTCGGACGATTGCGCCGCGAAGCCCATGCGATCAATCCGCGCGTGAAGATCGAGTTCTACGTGATCTCCAGCGGCATCGGTGACGTGCTGCGCTCGACCAGCATCGCCGGCGAGTTCCACGATATCTGGGCATCGGAATTCCACTACAAGAACGGCGTAGCGGTATTTCCGAAAAAAATCGTCAGCTTCACCGATAAGACGCGATATCTGTTCCAGGTACAAAAAGGTCTGATCGGAACCTCAGCTCGCGGCAAGCCTTTCGACGTCAACCGCAAACTCACGGCGGATGAGATCCATGTGCCGCTCAAGCAGATGATCTTTGTCGGTGACGGCTATACCGACATTCCGTGCTTTTCCCTGCTCAAACAACACGGCGGAATCCCGATTGCGGTGTACGACCCAAACCACAAGGAGAAATGGGGCAATGCCTTCCAGTTCACTCAGGACGGTCGCGTATCCAACACCAGTTCAGCGAACTACGCCGCCAAATCCGACTTGAGCAACTACCTGACGATGGCGGTGCGCAAGCTCGCCAACGACATCACGCTCGCCAAAGGCACCTACCAAGGCTAAGACCATGACCGGATTCTCAACGCGCTGCATCCACGCGGGGCAGTCACCCGATCCGTCCACCGGCGCAGTGATGACGCCGATCTACGCGACATCAACCTACGTGCAGAAAAGCCCCGGCGTGCACCAGGGTTTCGAGTATTCGCGCACGCAGAATCCGACGCGCTTCGCCTACGAACGCTGTGTTGCCGACCTTGAAGGCGGCCTGCATGGCTATGCCTTCGCGTCCGGCCTGGCGGCCACCGCGACACTGCTCGATACGCTCGAACCTGGCGCGCATGTCATCGCATCCGACGACATGTACGGCGGCACATACCGGCTGTTTGCGCGCGTGCGCCAGCAGAGCGCAGGGCTGACGTTCAGCTACGTCGACATGTGCGACGCGGCGAACGTCGAAGCGGCGATCCGGCCGGACACAAAGTTGATCTGGGTCGAGACGCCGAGCAATCCGATGCTCAAGCTTGCCGATCTTTCTGTGATCGCGGCGATTGCCAAACGCCACGGCATCATCGCCGCGGCCGACAACACCTTTGCCAGTCCCTATCTGCAGAATCCGCTCGTGCATGGTTTCGACCTCGTGATGCATTCGGCGACGAAGTACATCAATGGCCACTCCGATGTCGTCAACGGTCTGCTGATCGTCGGTGAGAACGCAGCACTCGCCGAGCGTCTGACTTTCCTGCAGAACGCCGTTGGCGCGATCGCCGGCCCTTTCGACAGCTTCCTCGCGCTGCGCGGCGTCAAGACGCTCGCCGTACGCATGCAGCGCCATTGCGAGAACGCGATGGAACTGGCGCAGTGGCTGGAGAAACACCCGCGCGTTGCGCACGTGCACTATCCCGGCCTGTCTTCGCATCCTCAGCACGCGCTCGCGCGGCAACAGATGCCGCGCGGCTTCGGCGGCATGATCTCGATCGATCTCAAGGGCGATCTGAGTGATTCACGGCGCTTTCTCGAACGCTGCGAACTGTTCGCGCTGGCCGAATCGCTGGGCGGCGTCGAAAGCCTGATCGAACATCCGGCGATCATGACCCATGCCAGCATCCCGGCCGAAGCACGCGCGGCGCTGGGCATCAGCGACACGCTATGCCGGCTGTCAGTCGGCATCGAGGACCTGAATGACCTGCAGGCCGACCTCAGCTATGCATTGAGCGCGTAAACTACCGACCCAGTCGCAACCGCCGTCGAAGACATGTCCGATCTAGCCAAGAAAAAGTGCGTGCCCTGCGAAGGCGGCGTCCCGCCACTGGATCTCGCCGCGGCGAGCAGCCTCAAGAACCAGCTGGACGACCGCTGGAAGCTCGCGAAGGACGGCAAGCTGCTGCGCGCGACGTTCAAGTTCGACAACTACTGGCAGACCACCGGCTTCGTCAACGGCGTTGCGTGGATCGCCCACACGCAGGATCACCATCCGGACATCAGCTTCGGCTACAACAGCGCGACCATCGAATGGTGGACGCATGCCGTTGACGGTTTGTCCGAGAACGATTTCATCTGCGCCGCAAGAGTCGATCTGTTGCTTGCCTAAAGCGTGGTTCGTCCAGACAGCGCCTGCACCAGGGTGCCGGCATCCACGTACTCCAGCTCGCCGCCCATCGGCACGCCGTGCGCGATGCGGGTCACGCGGATCTCGCGGGCCTTGGCCATTTCAGCGAGGTAGTACGCCGTTGCTTCCCCTTCGACGGTCGGATTGGTCGCGATGATCATCTCGCGCACCCAACCGGCATCGAGCATCTTCGCAAGCGCAGGCAAGCCGAGCTCCTCCGGACCGATGCCGTCGAGCGGAGACAAGCGCCCCATCAGCACGAAGTAGCGTCCGCGGTATGAAGTGTTGTGCTCGACCGCGATCAGATCCGCTGGACCTTCGACGATGCACAGCTGGCCAGCAGTCGCGCGTTGCTCAGTGCAATAGCCGCAGCGTGCATCCTCACAGAACATCCGGCAGTGCTCGCAACGGCCGATGCCATCGAGCGCCTCGCCAATCGCCTTGCTCAACAGCAACGCGCCGTCGCGTTCACGATCAAGCAGGTGAAACGCCATGCGCTGGGCGGACTTCGGACCGACACCGGGAAGGCGGCGCAGCGCATCGATCAACAGACTGAGTCGGGGTGAATAAGGTGTCACTGCGCAGAGAGTCCCATGCTTTGTGCAGTCGGACGCTGCACGAGCGCATAGGATAGCCGGGCCGTCGAGGCCCGGCTTGCGTACCTACGGCGCAGGCGCTGGCATGTCGGTGCGCGGCTCGGTGGCGGACGCAGCGACCAGATGGCGGGTGCCTGCATCGACCAGATAGGCCGCACCGAAGGTCTCGGTGTCGTCGCCCTGCTCGATGCTGGTGTACCAGTGCTCGCCGACCAGACGCTCAGGCTGGATGTCGAGCAACAGATAGCCCTGCTGCTCGAGGTTCACGTGCTTCATGTGCGGATTGAGCAGCTGCAGCACCGGCGTCAGCGGATTGAGCGCATCCAGGCCCGGCGACGTGACCGAGGTGCAGACGAACTCCACGCCGCGCGATCCGGCACCGGTCAGCGGGTTGTAGACCAGCGGATTGCCAGGGTCCGGTGAAAGATCCATCGACCAGGACGTATGGATGTCGCCGGTCAGCACGACCGGATTTTCGACGTTCAGCGATTCGAGCAGCGCGTAGACTCGGGCGCGCTCGGCGCGATAGCCGTCCCACTGGTCGGTATTGATGATCAGGCCGCCCGTGCTGACGACCGGCAGCGAAGACAGCAGCGTCTGCAGCTGCTCGATCGGAATGCCGGTCAACACCGACAGCTCAGGCAGGTTGGGAATCCGCAGTTGGCCGAACATGACCTGCTGGCCGAGCAGCTTCCAGGTGGCGCCGGTCTGTGCGAGCTGTTCGCCGAGCCAGGTGAGCTGGGTCGCGCCAAGCAGATGACGTTCCTCGTCGTTGATGGACGCCGCGTCGACGAGCGAGGCCTGCAGATCGCGGCCGATCAGGCGCGTGTCGAGCATGACGAGGTCGGCGAGATCGCCATAGCGGAAGCTGCGGTAGATGCGCTCCGGCTGGCTTGGATCAACCTGACGGATCGGCAGCCATTCGTAGTACGCCTGGATCGCCCAGGCCTTTCGCTGCGCCCAGACACCCTCGGCACCTTCGGCGTGGTTGTTGGCACCAGCGTTCCAGGAGTTGTCCGCAGTCTCGTGGTCGTCCCAGATATTGATGAAGGGATGCTGGCGATGCGCTTCCTGCAGATCCGGATCCTGCTTGTACTGCGCATGGCGGATTCGATAGTCCTCCAGCGTCAGGATCTCATGCGCCGGTTCGTAGGCGCGCACTTCGCCGTACTGGCTGGTGCCGTATTCGTAGATGTAGTCGCCGAGGTGCAGGACGACATCGAGGTCGCTACGTTCGGCAATCTTGCGATAGGCGTTGAAATAGCCGTGTGCAAGGCTGGAGCAACTGACCACGCCGATGCGCAGGTGCCCGGTCGCACCCTCTGGCGCGGTGCGTGTTCTGCCGACGAGCGACTGCGCCGAACCGGCATCGAACCGGTAGTAGTAACTCGTGCCAGGCTGCAGGCCACCGACATCGACCTTGACGGTGTAATCACGCGAGGCGTCGGTTGATGCGGAACCGCTGGTCACAAGCTGGCTCAGCGACGGATCGGACCAGACCGAATAGCTGACGCTGACACTGCCGGAATCCATACCCGACACCCGCGTCCACAGCATCACACGGTCGGCAAGCGGGTCACCGCTGGCGACACCATGGCGGAACTCGAGATCACCGCCATCCGGGCCGCGGCCACCGGCGCCATCGCTGGAGCCGCAGGCGGGCAGCATCGGCAAGCTGCCCAAGGCCACTGAACCGAGCGCGGCGCGACGCAGAAAATCACGGCGGCTGAGGGCATGAAAACGCGGGGCTCTGATGCGGGGTCCTGACATGGCTGGCTCGTGAGTAACGTGGCTTGAGGGCAGGCATTGCCTACCAGCTTCGAAATCGGTCAATCAAACGCTCAGCTTAGGCGGCGCAGATTGCGTCGTCATGACGCCCCTGCCCGCCTCTCCCCTACGCGCTGCGCTTGCGCAGCTGCTTCTGCTGCATGACGGTGGCGGCGATTTCCTCGACCGACATCGTCGCAGAGTTCAGATAAGGCACGCCAAAGCGCCGGTACAGTTGTTCTGCCTGGCGCAGCTCATAGGACACCTGCTCGAACGAGGCGTAGCGCGAACCGGGACGGCGCTCGGCACGGACCTGCGACAGCCGTTCGGGGTCGGAGGTCAGGCCGAAGCAGCGCGACTCTAGTCCCTTCAGCGAGGCCGGCAGGCGCATCTCCTGCAGGTCGTCCTCGGTCAACGGAAAGTTGGTCGAAAAAAGGCCGTACTGCAGCGCCAGATACATGCTGGTCGGCGTCTTGCCGCAGCGCGACGGCGCAATCAGGATCAGGTCGGCCCGGCTGAGGTCGCGGGTCGAGGCGCCGTCGTCGTGCTCCATCGCATAGCTGATCGCCTCCATGCGGTCGTTGTACTGGCGCTGGTTGGACATGCCATGGGCGCGGCCCTGGGCGTGGGTCGAGCGTACCTGCAGCTCCTTTTCCATCTCGTTGATGAAAAGGTCGAACATGTCCATGAACAGACCCTTGACGCCGCGCAGGATCGCGCGGGCCTCGTCGTTGACCGTCGTGCTGAATACCAGCGGCCTCTGGCCAGACTGATCACCGACGAAATTGATATAGTCCACCGTGCTTTGCGCACGCTCCGCGGTATTCACGAACGGTAGGCTGGCCTTGTCGAATTCGAGGCCATCAAACTGGGTCAGCAGGGTGTTTCCCAAGGTTTCGGCAGTGATGCCGGTGCCGTCGGAAACGAAGAATACGGGGCGTGGACTGGCCATCGGGACGCTACTCAGCTGCTGCGGCACGGCCGCGACCCGGCGACTTTACCCTTTTGATCACCTTTCCGATTAGCGAATGAGCAAGAACGTCCTGTGGTACTCGGAGTTGGGCATGGCTGACGTCGAAATCGTCGGCGGCAAAAATGCCTCTCTGGGTGAAATGATCCAGAACCTGGCGAAATCCGGCGTCAGTGTGCCCAATGGCTTTGCGACGACTGCGGAGGCGTTCCGTGAGTTCCTCGCGTTCGAACAGCTCGCCGACCGCATCCAGGGCATGCTCGCCACGCTGGACATCGAAGACGTCACCGCATTGGCTGCGACTGGCAAGAAAATCCGCCAGGCGCTTGCCGCCGCGCCGTTCCCGGCTGCGCTCGAACGCGACATCCGCAGCAGCTACGAAACCCTGGTCAACGAGTCGGGCGCGGAAATCTCGGTTGCCGTGCGCTCCTCGGCCACCGCCGAAGACCTGCCTGACGCCTCGTTCGCCGGCCAGCAGGAAACCTTCCTCAACGTCCAGGGCATCGATTCGGTGCTGGCGGCGATCAAGGAAGTCTTCGCCTCGCTGTACAACGACCGCGCGATTGCCTATCGCGTCCATCACGGCTTTGAACACGCGGCGGTTGCGCTCTCGGCCGGCGTGCAGCGCATGGTGCGCTCGGACAAGGGTGCCAGCGGCGTCATGTTCACGATGGATACCGAGTCCGGCTTCCAGGACGCGGTGTTCATCACCTCGTCGTACGGCCTCGGCGAAGCCGTGGTCCAGGGCGCGGTCAACCCGGACGAGTTCTACGTCTACAAACCCGGCCTGCGCGCCAAGCGCCCGGCCGTGCTGCGCCGCAGCCTCGGCGCCAAGGCGCGCAAGATGATCTACACGGCGGATCGCACGCTCGGCAAGACCGTCGAGTTCGTCGACGTGCCGGTCAAGGAACGCGGCCTGTTCAGCCTCAACGACGAAGAGATCCAGGCCCTCGCCCAGCAGGCGCTGATCATCGAAGACCACTACGGTCGGCCGATGGACATCGAATGGGGCAAGGACGGCATCGACGGCAAGCTCTACATCCTGCAGGCGCGCCCGGAAACGGTGAAGTCGCGCGCCTCGGCCAATGTGCTGCGCCGCTACAAGCTCAAGAACAAGGGCAAGGTGCTCAGCTCAGGCCGTGCCATCGGCCAGAAGATTGGCGCCGGCTCGGTGCGCATCCTGACCTCGATCGACCAGATGACCCGCGTGCGCCCGGGCGACGTGCTCGTCACCGACATGACGGATCCCGATTGGGAACCGATCATGAAGCGCGCGAGCGCAATCGTGACCAACCGTGGCGGTCGCACCTGCCATGCCGCAATCATCGCGCGTGAACTCGGCATTCCTGCCGTTGTCGGCTGCGGTGATGCGACAGCCGTGCTCAAGGACGGCGACGAAGTCACCGTGTCCTGCGCCGAAGGCGACACCGGCCTTGTCTACGCCGGTCACATCGACTTCGTTGTCGATGAAGTCGCGCTCGACGCGATGCCGGAGATTCCGGTCAAGATCATGATGAACGTCGGCACGCCGGAACAGGCCTTCGACTTCGCCGCGCTGCCGCACCGCGGCGTCGGCCTCGCCCGCCTCGAGTTCATCATCAACCGCCAGATCGGGATTCATCCGCAGGCGCTGCTGGAGCTTGATCGCCTACCGCCGGATGAACGTCGCATCATCGACCCGATGATTGCGCCGTATGGCTCGCCGGTGGACTACTTCGTCAAGCGCCTCGCCGAGGGAATTGCGACGATCGGTGCGGCCTTCGCACCGGAGCCGGTGATCGTGCGCCTGTCGGACTTCAAGTCCAACGAGTACGCAAACCTGATCGCCGGCAAGCGCTACGAGCCGCACGAGGAGAATCCGATGATCGGATTCCGCGGCGCCTCGCGCTACATCTCGGAAACCTTCCGCCCCTGCTTCGAGATGGAATGCAAGGCGATGAAGTATGTGCGCGATGAAATGGGCCTGACCAACATCAAGGTCATGGTGCCGTTCGTGCGTACGCTGGACGAGGCGCGTCAGGTCGTCGAGATTCTCGCGGCCAATGGTCTCAAGCGCGGCGAGAACGGCCTGCAGCTGATCATGATGTGCGAGCTGCCATCGAACGCCGTGCTTGCAGAGAAGTTCCTCGAGTACTTCGACGGCTTCTCGATCGGCTCCAACGACATGACCCAGCTCACGCTGGGCCTGGATCGCGATTCCGGCCTGATTGCGCATCTGTTCGACGAGCGCAATGAGGCGGTCAAGATCATGCTCGAAATGGCGATCAAGGCCTGCAAGAAGCACAACAAGTACATCGGCATCTGCGGTCAGGGCCCTTCCGATCATCCGGAGCTGGCGCGCTGGCTGCTCGACCAGGGCATTGAGTCGATGTCGCTAAACCCGGACACGGTGGTCGAAACATGGCTGTATCTGGCGGGTCAGAAGGCCTGAGCGCCGACATGCCGCGGCGCGCGCTGATCGGACAACGACTCGGCGCGCTGTTGCTGGCGTTTTTCGGCAGTTTTTCGGCATACGCCGCTGAAGAACCCGGCCAGTTCGACTACTGGGTGCTGTCGCTGTCGTGGTCTCCGCAGTACTGCAAGACACATCCGGGAGGCGAGCACTGCGGACAGCCTCGGGGCTTCATCGTCCACGGCCTGTGGCCGCAGTACGAACGCGGCTATCCGGATTACTGCGGCAACCGCGAACGCGTCCCCAAGGAAATCGTCGAGCGCCTCCTGCCACTGACGCCGGACGACGGCCTGATCCAGCAGCAATGGCGCAAGCACGGCAGCTGCAGCGGCATGCCGGTCGGCGAATACTTCCTCCATGTTGAACGTGCCTGGCGCAGCATCGTGCTGCCCCCGTCCCTACGCGTCGACACGCCCGGACTGGAGGCTACCGCCCGCGAGATCGAAGACAGCCTCATCGAGGCCAATCCCAAGCTCGATCACGACAGCGTCGCGCTGCTGTGCAAAGGCCGTTGGCTCACCGAAGTCCGCATCTGTCTGGACAAGGCGTTCCAGCCCAGGGCCTGCGGCGAGGATGTTAACGACCGCTGCGAAGGCGAAGTCAACGTTCGCGCCAACCGCTATCGCAGGCCGCAGTAGGCCTTTCACAAGGGCTGAAGCAACCCTTCGGCAGTCCATTTCTGCGGCTGATTATTTTTCCGCTTCAACGGGTTCCAATCTGCTTTTCATTGGGTATAATGCGCGCCCCTGCATGTGGGGCTATAGCTCAGCTGGGAGAGCGCTTGCATGGCATGCAAGAGGTCGTCGGTTCGATCCCGACTAGCTCCACCAAGGTCTTTTGCGGTTCTTCATCGTTTTTTCGCTACGTCGCCAGCCTCGTCGATCTAGCGTTTGTCAGTCGGGTGCGGTTGCAGAGCATTCAACTTACGTCCCCATCGTCTAGAGGCCTAGGACACTGCCCTTTCACGGCGGCGACCGGGGTTCGAATCCCCGTGGGGACGCCAAATATTGAAACCCGCCGCAAGGCGGGTTTCGCGTTTCCGGGATCAGCTCCCGGCCAAGCCCGCCAAAGCGGGCATTTTTGTGGCCACTCGTTTCGCAAGCCACCCCAGATCGCGTACTCTCTGAGCCACGCAGGGGGCCAGGCGACTCGTCAGGCGCGTTACGGGACCAGGGGTACTGAATGCGACAAGGAATGTCCGGGTACAGGCAGGTAATACAGCAATGAGTGCCCCGTCAGAAACACCTCGGAGCGAACCGCCCGTCAGCGGAATACCGAGCGAGGCGCTGAGTCAGACCGTCGGTCGACCCGCCATTGATGCCTTGCGCCGCACAGTCGGACTGGCACTGGTTGATGTCTTCGGCGGCTTCATTCGCAGATTGCCCGAAGCACTCAAGCAGAACACTGCGAACCTGAGCGCAGCTGATCGGCGCTATGGTGCCGAGTTGGCAAAGTTGATCGAAGCACAGCCTGAGCGCTGGATTTCCGGACTGATTCGCCGGGTCGATGCCAATCTGATCGGCACGGCCGACGCCGCAAAGATACAGGCGCGGGACAAAGCCAATTCCGCGGGTGACGAGCTGATGCTCACACGCATTGAACTGCGCGCAGAAGCCCAGTTCTCGGAACTTGTCGTCGAGCTCAGTACGCGCCTCGACAGCATCCGTCGGACGGTTTATTTCCCGGTCCGCACCGGTGCGCTCGCTCCGGCAGGTTTGTGTCGCGCCCTGCAGGACACTGCGACCGAGATGCAGTGTTCCAGCGCCCATGTGCGCGTGCTGTTCGGCAAGTTCGACGAGATGGTGTTCCCGGACCTGCCGCGCCTGTATCAAAGACTGACAGGCGCGTTGAGCGACATCGAAATGCGCGCAGCCGAAGCCGCATCCCTGCTGGAGCGCGAAACCGTGCGCGCCGCGTCGCTGCGCGGTGATCCAGCACTGCCGTCTGGTGTAACTGCGGCCACTTTTGCCAAGCGCGCGGCAACAGCCGAAGAGCTGGACGCCAAGACGAACAACATGCTCATACAGGTCGCATCGACCCCCGAGAAACCGGGTGAGCCTTATTCCGATCGCGCACTGGCCAGCGATCTGCTGACCCTGCAGACCCCGGACCCCCTGCCTGGCGCAGACATTCAGATCGAACAACGTTGGATTCCCTTGCAACGCATCTCGCTTGCCGGCAAGTTCCTGAATGAAGTCATTGCCGATCCGCTGGTTGCCGGCAGCGATCTCGGGCCGCAGCACGAATCCGTGCGCTTTCCGCTGTTGAAGTAGGCCCTCGCCGACTCAACGCTGTTCACAGCAGTCACGCATCCGCTGCGCAGCCTGGTCAACGACCTCATGCTCAAGGCCGCGACTTCGCGCGTCACCGGCACGGTCGAGGCACGGCAGATGGCCGAAACCCTGCAGCAGGTACTCGTGCAGTTCGACCTCGCGCCGGATTTTGTCCGCGAGGCGATGCTGACGGCACAGCCGATCAACGACGAACAGATCAACTCATTCTTCAATCTGCAGAAACAGCAAGCCCGGCAGCGCACCGAAACCGTGATTCACGAAGCCAAGCGCCTGGTGATTCGCGAGCTGGAGCTGCGCACCTTCGGTCGCGATGTGCCGGAGCAGGCGCTCAAGTTCCTGAACACCAACTGGGGACCGATCCTGGTCAAAGGCCTGCTCCAGCACGGCGCCGACAATGCGCATTGGCGTGCGGGCATGGACCGCATGGAGGAGATGCTCACCCAACTGTCGATGTCCGATCAGGAAATGCCGCCACCACAGGAATGGCAGGACCTGGTCGCGGCCATGGGCAAGGATCTCGCCGACGCCGGCATGCCGGCCGAGCGCATCAAGTCCGCGCTGGAGCTGCTCAACGCAGCCTGGCAGGCACCGCAGCAGCGCATGCCGTTCTGATCTTCCGCCGCAGAAAGCACTCACAACAAAAAGCCCGGAATCCATCCGGGCTTTTTGTTGTGAGTGATGCAGATCAGGCTGCGGTACTTTTCACTGCGAGCTTGGCGTCGGCATTCTCGTAGACGATGAACGGCTTGGCCTCGCCACGCACGACTGCGTCGTCGACGACCACCTTGCTGACGTTCTGCATCGATGGCAGGTCGTACATGACATCGAGCAACAGGTTTTCCATGATCGTGCGCAGACCACGCGCACCGGTCTTGCGATCCTTTGCCCTTGACGCGATTGCCAGCAGGGCTTCTTCACGGAACTCCAGCTGCACGCCTTCCATGCTGAACAGCTTGCCGTACTGCTTGACCAGTGCGTTCTTTGGCTCCTTGAGAATCGCCATCAAGGCGGCTTCGTCGAGCTCGTCGAGTACGGCAGCGACCGGCAGACGGCCAATGAATTCAGGAATCATGCCGAAACGGATCAGGTCATCCGGCTCGGCCAGCGTCAGCAGCTCAGAAGCACGCTTGCTGTCCTTCTCGGACTTCACCGCCGCCGAGAAGCCGATGCCGGTGCGCTCAGTGCGCGCCTGAATGATCTTGTCCAAGCCAGCGAATGCGCCACCGCAAATGAACAGGATGCTCGCCGTGTTGACCTGAAGGAATTCCTGCTGCGGATGCTTGCGCCCACCCTGCGGCGGAACGCTGGCAATCGTGCCTTCGATCAGCTTGAGCAGCGCCTGCTGCACGCCTTCGCCAGAAACATCACGGGTGATGCTGGGGTTTTCAGACTTGCGTGAAATCTTGTCGATTTCGTCGATGTAGACGATGCCGCGCTGCGCTTTCTCGACGTCGTAGTCGCACTTCTGCAACAGCCGCGCGATGATGTTCTCAACGTCTTCGCCGACGTAGCCGGCTTCCGTCAGCGTTGTCGCATCGGCGATCGCAAACGGCACATCGAGCAGACGTGCGAGCGTTTCGGCGAGCAGGGTCTTGCCCGACCCTGTCGGGCCAATCAGCAGAATGTTCGCCTTGGACAGTTCAACGCCGTCGGCAGAACCCTTCTGCGACAGGCGCTTGTAGTGGTTATAGACCGCGACCGACAGAATCTTCTTCGCGGTGTCCTGGCCGATGACGTACTCATCCAGTACCGCGCGGATTTCCTGCGGCTTGGGCAAGCCCTTGATCTGCGGCTTGGCGTGGACTTCCTCGCGAATGATGTCGTTGCAAAGGTCAACGCATTCATCGCAGATATAGACCGAAGGGCCGGCAATCAGCTTGCGCACTTCATGCTCACTCTTTCCGCAGAAAGAGCAGTACAGCACCCGTCCGTTCTGTGAACCGCTGCGCGTCTCGCTCGTCATCGTCCTTCCTCAACCGGGCAATGCCGCCCGGCGACATCTGTATAGCACAGTGTCATTTTCCTGCAAATTTCCATCCTGGCGGCCCTGTTCAAGCGGCTGCCGGGACTCGACTGGTGTGAATCTGGTCAACGATTCCGTATTGCTTGGCCTGTTCAGCATTCATGAAGAAATCGCGCTCGACATCACGGGCGATCTTTTCGATCGGCTGGCCGGTATGTTCCGCCATCAGAGTGTTCAGGCGTTCGCGCAGATAGAGGATTTCGCGAGCCTGGATCTCGATGTCCGTCGCCTGGCCCTGAGTACCGCCGGAAGGCTGGTGAATCATCACGCGCGCATTCGGCAGGATGTAGCGCTTGCCCTTGGCGCCGGCGCCGAGCAGAAACGCGCCCATGCTGGCGGCCTGGCCGAGGCACATCGTGCTGACGTCCGGCTTGATGAAGCGCATCGTGTCGTAGATCGACAGTCCCGAGGTGATCACGCCACCCGGCGAGTTGATGTACAGATGGATGTCCTTGTCCGGATTTTCCGATTCCAGGAACAGCAGCTGCGCCACAACCAGATTCGCCATGTGGTCATCGATCGCACCGACGATGAACACCACGCGCTCCTTGAGCAAGCGTGAGTAGATGTCGAAAGCGCGCTCGCCACGAGCGGTCTGCTCAACGACCATCGGTACCAGGTGCTGTGCGCGAGTCAGAATGTCAGTCATTGCTCAAGTCGGTCTGAGGGGCGGAATTCTTGAATGCTGCTTGAAACAGATCTTCAAACCGGGCCCCGGCCATGTCGCACCGGCGCCCGTCTTTGACGGTCCGGCTTACGCCGCGGCCTTCGGGTTCATCAACTCATCCAGGCTCAGCTTCGTTTCCGAAACCGCCCCTGCGGCCGTCAGCGCATCGACGACCTGATCTTCCATCACCATCGCGCTCAGACCCTGCATCAAGTCCTGGCGCGTACGGTAAAACTGCTTGACCTGATCCGGCTGCTCGTAGTCCATCGCAATCGCATCGAGTGCCGCTTCAAGCTTTGCGGCGTCGAGTTTGAGGCTCTGCGCCTTGATCACTTCGCTGAGCAACAGACCCAGGCTTACGCGCTTGCGCGCAGAATCCTGGAACGCGGCGTCCGGCAACAGTTCCTTGAGCTTCTCGGCGTCCACCTTGGCCATGTTCATGCGGCCTGCCGCTTCCTGACGCAGACGCGGAATCTCCTGGGCAACCAGCGCTTCCGGTACTTCAATCGGATTCGCGGCAAGCAGTTGATCCAGAGCCTGCACCTTGAGACGGCCCTGCACCGCTTTGTCACGCTCCTTGATCAGTGCGCCACGGCACTTCTCGCGCAGACCATCGATGCCGGCTCCGGCTTCGACGCTGTGCGCCTTGAGAAATTCCTCGTTCACTTCCGGCAGCGTAGCGCCTTCGACCAGCTTGAGCGTCAGCTCGAACTGCGCCGTCTTGCCACGCAGATTCTCGGCGCGATAGTCCTCGGGGAACGCAACGTCAACAACGAATGCTTCACCTGCAGTGTGGCCAACCACACCCTTTTCAAGGTCGGGCAGGAACTGGCTGGCGCCGATCTCGAAGCTCACGTCCTTGCCTTCGCCGCCGGCGAAAGCTTCGCCATCCAGCTTGCCGAGGAAGTCGACCTTGACGCGATCGTCGGTAGCCGCCGCTCGGCTGACTTCGGCGAACTCGCGCTTGGCCTTGCGCAGATTCTCGATCAGGCGATCCACATCGGCTTCGCTGACTTCAACGACCGGCTTTTCAATCTTGATCGTCGACAGCGGTGCCAAGGTGATTTCCGGATACACCTCGAAGTTCGCGACGTACTCGAGCGGCTCGCCGGCCTTCTCGGCCGTCACATCGATCTTCGGCTGACCGGCCGGATTCACGCCGGCCTTGGACAGCGCCTGTGGATAGGTCTGCTGCACGATGTCGGAAATGGCATCCATGCGCGCCGAGTCGCCAAACTGCTGTTCGATGACCTTTTTCGGTGCCTTGCCCGGACGGAAGCCCGGCAGCTTGGCGCGATTGGCGTAGCGCTGCAGGCGATCAGCAACCGCCTTTGCAACCTGGTCGGCCGGGACAAGTACACGCATCTGCCGGCGCAGGCCGCCCGGCGACTCAACATTAACTTCCATTAGCTAGGCTCTGTTTTCGGATCAAAAATTCAAAACAAACTCTTGGGATACTGGGCATTTGGTGCGAAAGGAGAGACTCGAACTCTCACGCCTTTCGGCGTTGGTACCTAAAACCAGTGCGTCTACCAATTCCGCCACTTTCGCGCCAGCCAAACAGTATATCAGTGCCCAGTTTGACGGCGCATACCGAGGCTGTCTGCCTGCGCATGGACGAGCGTAGGGATACACCTGCGGGCCGGCACCCGAATCTGCGAAGCCCGCACTTCATCGGCCACGTTTGACAGGACTTGACATGCAAATGGGAATGCTTATCATTTGTCTGGCCAACCACGCCGGAGCTTCCCCATGTCGGACCTGCACCTGCCATCCAATCCAACACCATCACCCCTGTCCTCGCGCGCTTCCAGCGTCGTCCGCGTTCGCAGCGATGACCTGCTGCGCGGCACCCGCGAGATCGTGATCGAACACCGCGGCGAAGAGTACCGCCTGCTGCGCACGCGTAACGACCGCCTCATCCTGAACAAATAAGCCTTAGCTGCTTCACTCCCATCGCGTTGCAGCTGCCGCGCGGAAGCGGATCGAGGCACCGGAACACACCCCCGGGTGTTCCGGTGCCTATTTTTTGTATGCAGATGCAAACGGCGGCGGACGGTCAACGCAGCCCGCAGGTGATCCGTTACCCTGCACGCCCGGATCACCCACACCGCCGAATCTGCAAACGCATGAGCCCGCGCGAGGCCCACTCCCACGCCATCAAGCAGCCGCGCTCGCACCGGCCTGTACTGGCTGTCTGCCTGCTGGCTGCGCTGATCCTCGTTGCACTTGCAGCGCTGTGCTTCGGCGCGCTGCCGGTGCCCGCACTGAAAGTCTTCAGCATTCTGGGAATGCCGACCGGCGCCGATAGTGGACTGCCCATCACCGACTTCGAGCGCACGGCCGTGCTCGACCTGCGTCTGCCGCGCGTGCTTCTTGCGATCATGGTCGGCGCGACGCTGGCGCTGGCGGGCGCCGCCATGCAGGGCCTGCTGCGCAATCCGCTGGCCGATCCCGGCTTGATCGGCGTCTCAGCCGGTGCGGGGCTATCCGCGAGTGTTGTGATGGTGCTCGGCGTCGAGGCGCTGCTGCCGCGCGCCGTCGCGCTGCCCCTCGCGAGCTTCGTCGGCGGTGCGCTCGCCGCATGGGTCGTGCTCCGCGTGAGCCTGGTCGACGGCCGCACGCGCATCGCCACGATGCTGCTCGCCGGCCTCGCCCTCAACGCCATCGCCGGGGCCGGCATCAGTTTTCTGTCGTACGTCGCCAACGACTTCGCGTTGCGCTCGGTGACGATCTGGATGTTCGGCTCGCTCGGCCGCAGCGGCTTTGGCGAACTGCTGATCGGCCTGCCTCTGCTGCTGATCCCACTGATCCTGATCCCGATGCATGCGCGCTCACTCAACGCCCTGCTGCTGGGCGAAGCGGAAGCGCAGCACCTGGGTGTCGATGTCGAATCACTCAAGCGCCGCCTGAGCCTGCTGATCGTGCTCGCCGTCGCCACCGGCGTGGCACTGGCGGGCATCATCGGCTTCGTCGGCCTGGTCGTTCCGCACCTGATCCGCCTCTGGAGCGGACCGGATCACCGGGTGCTGCTGCCCTGTTCCGCACTGCTCGGCGCCTTGCTGATGGTGATCGCAGACACGGCGGCGCGCACGCTGTTCCTGCCGGCAGAACTGCCGATCGGCATTCTCACCGCGCTGATCGGCGGCCCATTCTTCATGCTGATGCTGCTGCGCTTCGGACGGAGCACCGCGCTCTCATGAGCCTGCGCTCCACCGAACTTTCGTACCGCCACGATGGCCGCGCCCTGCTTGATGGCGTGTCGCTGCACGTCGAGGCCGGGCAGATCCATTGCATCGTCGGCCCCAACGGCGCCGGCAAATCCACATTGCTGAGCCTGCTGTCCGGCGAACGTGCCGCACAGTGCGGCCACGTGAGTTACAACGGCCAGCCGCTGATGCGTCTAACGCTCGCGCAGCGCGCGCAGATCCGCGCCGTCCTGCCGCAGCGCGATCTCCTGACGTTTGCGTTTACCGTGGATGAAGTCGTCCGCCTCGGCCGCATGCCAGCGCGCCAGCACGGCGCAAGGCGCGAAGCCGAGATCGTCGAGCAGGCCATGCACGCAACCGACGTCTGGGCACTGCGCGATCATGACTACACCAGCTTGTCCGGCGGCGAGCGCTCGCGCGTACAACTCGCACGAGTGCTGTGTCAGATCTGGGAGCCTGCAGAACATGGAACCCGCATCCTGCTGCTGGACGAACCGACCGCAAGCCTGGACATCGCCCATCAGCATCGCAGCCTGCAATGGATCAAGGGCTTCGCAGCGACCGGCGTTGCCGTCATCGTCATCCTGCACGACCTCAACCTGGCGATGACCTACGCCGACCAGGTCACTCTGCTTGACCAGGGCCGAGCTGTCGCCAGCGGCACGCCGATGGACGTGCTCACCGAGCAGAATCTGGAATCGGTCTACCGCATCCAGGTGGAAATCCTGCGGACAGCACATATCCCGCACCCGATCGTCGTCGCGCGCGCCTGAATTTCAGAGGAAGAAGTTTTCGGAAGGGTGCCGAAAGTGGTCGGGGAGACAGGATTCGAACCTGCGGCCCTCTGCTCCCAAAGCAGATGCTCTACCAAGCTGAGCTACTCCCCGACCGGGGTACCGCACTGTTTTGGTGGGTCGTGCAAGACTCGAACCTGCGACCTACTGGTTAAAAGCCAGCTGCTCTACCGACTGAGCTAACGACCCGCACGAAACAGGGCGCGCATCATACCGGAATCAATGGTCAGGCCCAAATTCACGCGCTCTGCCAGCCGAGTTGGGAGCTGGACTGATATCGAATCAGGATTGAGTTCCTGCTCGACAGCCTCTTTCCAGCCCGAAGCCGCCCTGCGACGTCGATACATCGCCGCCAAAAAGCGGACGTTCGAATGCTTGAATAATGCCCGCGCCTCGAAGGAGTGTTCGCTTGAATGAGCTGCTTAGCCTACAGCCCGGCTAACCGGAGGAGCTCGGAGGCCTACTTAGCGTTCGCGGCGACATTGAATCTCCCGAAAATCGCCAGTACGCGAACACCGGTATCGGCACATTTCTGCCGGACGCAGAGCACCCGTAGCTACTTTTCGCTGTTCGTTCGAACTCGCCGCAGCAGACTCAGCGCCATCGCCACGACCAAAGCCGCGGCCAACCCCAATACGCCCCAGAGCAGGTAACGCCTGAACGGGGTCGGCGCTGGCTTTGGCGTTTTTGCTTCAACACCGCTCAGAGAAAACTCTGCGCTGGCAAATGCCGGAGCAAGCATGGTGTTCGCATTTCCACCGGTGATCTTTTGCCACCAGTTGCAGTCGCGTTGCGGGGCAGATTCTGCGTTTGCGCTGCCGTACGCAATCGTGAACGGTCCCTGCCCTTGCGCGACGAAGCGAAGCACCTGCGGCACATAGGCCAAGGTCAGTGCTGGCGCGGCATCGCCAAAGGCTTCACGCCCTTCGACAATGATGACGCGCCAGGATGGATCAGATGTCGCGGGGAAATGGATGTCTGCGCTGGTGGGTTGCGGTTCGCCCTGATTGAAGTTGGATTGCTCGCCCTGCCAGCGTGTAACCCATGCGGACTGATCCGTCGCGCGGCTCTGGAGTTTGAGCGTGACCAACTGATTGCGAACCGGCAGTGCGATGCGTGCGGCCTGCACCGGCGCGCGCCGTGCGGCGTCGTAGTCGAACATTGCTTCGGGTGAATCACTGCGGGCCTGTGCGTCGAACCAGCGCAGGGGCACCGCCTTTGCCTTGGTGGGCAGTATCGTTTCGGCGATTACCGCCTCGACTGCCGGCGCGGGGCCGTCGTCGGCGCGCACGAGGCGCAGGTACCTGTAGTGCGCTGCAGGCAGTGCGATACGTGAACGTTCCAGTGTTGCCGACGATGAAGTCAGCCGCACGAGATTCGTCTGCGGAACGACAATGCGCCATTGGTCGAGGTTGTCGCTGGTCTCGACACGCACAGGCACTTCGGAGGCGCCGTCGCTGGTTGCCCAGCGCAGCTTCAGTGAAACGATGGCTGTGTCGAGCGCAGTGGCATCGATGACGTAGCCGCTCAGTTCCGATGCATTCTCTTCACCCGACTCGGCGGACGGTTCCGCTGATTCGATGTCGACATGGATATCGCTGCCTTCTGGAGCAGTCAGGTTGAGACCAATTGTTGACGATTTTGCTTCGCGAATGGCCTGCAAGGGGAATACCGGCAGCTCGACTTCACGCCCTTGCGGTGGCGATACCTCTTCGACCTCTGTGTGATTGCAGAGCGCATGCGGGACGGCGATCTGCTCCGCATTGAATACACGCAGATCGCCGAGGCCCTGGCGCAGCACGCCGCCATACACCGCATCCGGCAATTCCAGCTGCCAGACCGGGCGGCTCGTATCGCCTTCGATGGTCATGCCGCTGGCGAAATCTTCCGGCGCCAACGCACTCGCAGCGCCGCACTGCAGTGCGAGCACGGCCAGCATCAGTCTTTGCTTCATGAAGACATTCATGACGTGACCATCTCCTTCTTCGGCGGCGGCAGCGGCGAGACATAACCGACGACCAGCAGCAGCACACCAACCGTCATGAATGAAATCACGCGTGCGAGCGTGCCGCTGTCTGCGGTATCAACCAGGAAGAGCTTGCCGACAACAACCGCCATCAATGCTGCGCCAGCCATCCAGCCTGCGCGCCATTTTTTGCGGCTGGCGACGATCATCGTGGTAAAGCTGATCAAGCCCCAGAACACCGAGAACGCCGTCTGCGCCGTGGCGGAATGAGCGAATGCATCGCCGTCGAGCGGTATGCCGGTGATGTAATGCAGGGCACGCGCGAGCATCGCGTTCATCCAGATGAATACGAGCGCGACGGCGGCCACTGCGAGCTTTTGTACATCTGCGTCGCCAGTTCGCAGTCTTTCCAGCAGCTGGAGACTGAATGCGTAACGCAGCATCGCCAGGAAGACCATCGCGATGGAGACGTCCATCGGATTGAGCAGTGGTAGATATTCCAGCGGCACCGGGTTGCCATCGCTGGCGAGGTTCATCAGCAGGATCCACAACGTCGAGAAGGCGGCGAGCATCAGGCCCGCAGTGCGTCGATAGGCCTCCGGATGTTGCGCGACGGGCCAGGCCGGGCGTGGCTCTGCTGCACTCAGCAGCCAGAGCGTCGCCGCAGGCAGTAGACCCCAAGGCAGGTAGCGCCAGACACCGTACAGCTGCTGACTAATCTGCCAATAGGCTTCCCATGCCAGCAGGAACACGACCAGCAACAGCGACAGGCAATGCGCCATCGACAGCGTCGGCTGCAGCCCCGCATGCGGAGTCCGGTCAAGCCGCCACAGCGCGCGATACCAGAACGCAAGCAACACCGGCCAGCCGATCCACGCTGCTGCTGCAGCGGGATGTCCATGGGTTCCGGCTTGTACCAGACCGATCGCGACTGCAGGCACCATCAGACCAAATGCGAGCTGCCCCAGCTGCGGCCAGGCCATGCGCCGCGCCAGCATCGAGATCGCGGTGTTGTTCAGTGCGAAGAAGACAAGGTTCAAACCCACTGCATAAAGCGGCCAGCCGTGCTGGATCTCGACCAGATTGCCGCAGACCCACCATGCTGTAGCCCAGAGCACGAAGACAGTCTGTAGCGCACGCTCGATTGGGCGCAGGTGTTCTGCACCGCGCCGCAACCACACTGCACTCAAACCGCCCGCGATCGCGAGCATGACGATGCCCAAGTAGCCGCCGTTGAGGATCGGCATGGCTGCAAGCATTGGCGGCTTGATGATGAAGGCGAAACCTGCGAGCACCTGCAGCAGTGCGCCGAACACGCGCGCCAACATGCGCTGCTGACGCACGCCGAGCCACAGCAGGCCCGCACCTTCGACCGCCCACATCGCAGACGTGGCCTGTGTATCGAACCCCAGCGGAATCGCGAGGCTGCCGAAGATCACGCCGAGTGCCGCGAAGGCTTCGCTGAGCAGACGCAGACCATCCCCACCCTTGCGGAACAGCAGCCACGCCAGTACGAGGTAGAACGCGCCCAGCGCCAATGCGCTCCACGCCAGGACATAAGGAATGCTCTCGACCATCGAGGCATGCAGCGCAAATGCGGCGACCGGCAAACCGAAGACCAGCGTGCCCGACACGTAGCCGCGCAGATCAGGCTTCTGCCGGATCGAGAACAGCACTGAGATCGCGACATACATCAGGAAGAACAGCACGAGGAATCCGACCGTGCTGATGCGGTCATCCATCGTGTAGCTGGTCGCACGGAACAGGCTGCTGACGCCGAAGGTGAACACGAAACCGATCAGATTGAGCACGCGCCATGCGCGGAACCACGCGACGGTGAACACACCGAGATTGAGTACCGCGTAGTACGTGAACAGCGCGATGTGATTGCCGCTGCCGGTCGAAACGAGCAAGGGTGCGAGAAAGCCGCCTGCGGTACCGATCACGGCCAGCGGCAAAGAGTTCTGCAGCACGGCAAGCAGTGCCGCCGACACGGCGATCACGACCATCAGCCCCAGCGCTATGCCCACCGGCAACAGCGTGTACAGACGTGCCGCAGCGAACACGGTCAGATACAACGCGGCAATTCCGCCACCTTGCAGCAGATGCGCGTAAAGACGTCGGCGTGTGCGCAGCCGCCAGCCGACGACCAGCAGCGTCAGCGCCGTCGCCGCGATCATTACGAAGCGCACTTCCAGCGGCAGCACCGCATTCTCGGCGGCGTACTTGGCAAGGAATGCGAGACCAAAGAACAGGATGACGATGCCCGCACGGGCGAGTGGATTACCGCCCTTCAGCCATTGCAGTGCCTTGCCGATGGCCTGCTCGACATACGGTGGTGGCGTGGTCGGTCGCGGCGACGCAGCGGGCCTCATCTGCGGTGCAGCGGACTGAGCTGTCGCACTCTGCGTGGCAGCCTGCGGGCTCGCTGGCACTGCCGGCTTGCCGGCTTCGCGGATCACTGCGGACGCAACGGCCGCCGCCTGCACTGCTGCAACCGGCGCAGGGCTTAGACTCGTCACGGTTGCGGGCGTGCTCGCCGGAGTGGCCGGTCCGGCTGCTGCCTCACGTCCGCCCTGGGCAGCTGCGGCTTTGCTGACAACCTTGTCGAGCGCCTGCTGGCGCGTCAACGCATCGATGCGCCGGCCCAGATAGAGCACGCGACCGAACAGAAAACCGATCGCTGCGCCGCAGAAAAAGCCGAGAAAGCCGCGGTCCATGCCTGCCATCAGCAGGCCGAAGCCAATGGCCATGATCAGCGTCAGACCATTCGAAGGCTTTGCATCATTGGGTGACTGCTGCATGTGCTGCTCCCCCACCATGACCGGCATCACGATACTCCAGCCATCATCACCGATCTGCGTGCGCCCAACAAAAAAGGCGCGAACCTGCGTTCGCGCCTTTAGATACCTCAGGACTGACGGATCAGACCTTGGTGCCCAGCTCCGGGACCACCGTGAACAGATCGCCGACAAGGCCAATGTCGGCCACTTCGAAGATCGGGGCTTCCGCGTCCTTGTTGATCGCAACGATCGTGCGGGCATCCTTGATACCGGCCAGATGCTGGATCGCGCCCGAGATACCGATCGCGAAGTACAGTTCTGGCGCGATGATCTTGCCGGTCTGACCAACCTGCATGTCGTTCGGCACGTAGCCGGAGTCGACCGCAGCGCGCGAGGCACCAACGCCGGCACCGATCTTGTCGGCGAAGTCGTAGATGACCTTGAAGTTCTCGGAGCTGCCGAGTGCGCGGCCGCCGGAGACGACGCGCGAAGCGGACTGCAGGTCCGGGCGCTCGGACTTCTGCGCTTCAAGCTTCACGAAGCGCGTGTGCGCAGGCAGCGTGGCACTGATGCTGGCGGCTTCAACCGCAGCGCTACCGCCGGCGCCGACGGGCTGGAACGAGGCCAGACGCACCGTCGCGACGACCATACCGGCCGGCGCTTCAACCGTGGTGATCGCGTTGCCAGCGTAGATCGGGCGTTCAAAGCTGGTCGCGCCATGCGTGGCCATGATGTCGCTGATCTGCTGGACATCGAGCTTGGCAGCAACGCGCGGGGCGAGGTCCTTGCCGAAGGTCGTACCCGGGAACAGCACATGTGTGTAGCCCTTGGCGAGCTCGGCCACCTGCGGCGCGAGAATCGCGGCAACCGGGTGGGCATTGGCGGCGTTGTTCACCGTCAGCACCTTGCTCACGCCGTCAAGCTGCGCGGCCTGGGCAGCGACAGCAGCTGCATCCGTCGCCAATACGGCGATGTGGATGTCACCACCGATGCCCTTGGCTGCGGCAACGGTCTTGGAGATTGCATTGTTGAGCTTGCCTTCGGCGTGCTCGGCAATAATCAGAATCTTGCTCATTGGTAGTTTTCCTTTCAGTCGGTGCGCGCTTAGAGCAGGCCCTTGGCCTTGAGGGCGGCGACCAGTTCGTCGACGGTCTTGACCATCACACCCTTCGAGCGGCTCGGCGGAGCAGCGGTCTTGATGGTCTTCACCCCGGCACCAGCGGTCACGCCGAGATCAGCGAGCGACACTGCGTCGATCGGCTTCTTCTTGGCCTTCATGATGTCCGGCAGCTTGAGATAGCGCGGCTCGTTCAGACGCAGGTCGACAGTGATCACCGCCGGCAGATCGACTTCGAGGGTTTCGAGGCCGGCGTCGATTTCACGCGTGACCTGAGCCTTGCCGCCGTCAACGACCACCTTAGAGGCAAACGTCGCCTGCGGGATTTCAAGCAGACCGGCAACCATCTGGCCGGTCTGGTTGGCATCGTCATCGATCGCCTGCTTTCCGCAGAACAGGATGTTGGCGCCTTCCTTCTTCATCACGGCAGCGAGCGCCTTGGCGGCGGTCAGCGGCTGCACTTCGCCTTCTTCCTTGATGTGAATGCCGCGGTCGGCACCGAAGGCCAGCGCAGTGCGCAGGGTTTCTTCAACCTTCGCACCACCGATGGAGATCGCAACGATCTCGGTGACCTTGCCCTGCTCCCTCAGACGAACCGCTTCTTCCATCGCGATTTCATCGAACGGATTCATGGAGTGCTTGATGCCGTCGGTGACGACACCGCTGCCGTCCGACTTGACCTGGATGCGGACGTTGTAATCAACGACGCGCTTGACGCTCACGAGTGCTTTCATCTGCTCTTCTCTTTGCGATACACAAATCGATGGACCGAAGATGGGCCACTGTCGCCAGTGGGGCCTGTCACCGGGTTATACCTGGGTACTGCGAAACTGTTCTGCGCGAACCTTACATGTTTGCGTAGTTCGGACCGCCACCGCCTTCCGGGGCGACCCAGTTGATGTTCTGCGCCGGGTCCTTGATGTCGCAAGTCTTGCAGTGCACGCAGTTCTGCGCATTGATCTGGAAGCGCTTGGCATCAGCCTCGCCGATCACTTCGTAGACCCCCGCCGGGCAATAGCGCTGCGCCGGTTCATCGTACATCGGCAGGTTCTTCGCGATCGGAATGCTCTTGTCCTTCAGCACAAGGTGGACCGGCTGGTCTTCCTCGTGATTGGTGCTCGACAGGAACACTGACGAGAGCTTGTCGAAGCTGAGCTTGCCATCCGGCTTGCGGTATTCGAGTTTCTTCGATTCCGCCGCCAGATTCAGCGTCAGATGATCCGGCTTCATGTCGTGGACGGTGAACGGAAACTTGCCGCCGAAGATGTTCTGCTCGATCCAGTTGATCGCGCCGCCGATCAGCACGCCGAACTTGTGCAGGATCGGGCCGAAGTTGCGGCTCCGATACAGCTCGTCGTGCAGCCAGCTCGCCTTGAACTTCTGCTCGTAGCTGGCCAGCGTCTTGCCGCCTTCGTCGCCGCCGAGCAGTGCTTCGGCCAGTGCTTCGGCCGCGATCATGCCGGACTTCATCGCGGTGTGGCTGCCCTTGATCTTGGCGAAGTTCATCGTGCCCAGATCGCAGCCGGCGAGCACGCCGCCCGGGAACGCCATCTTCGGCATCGAGTTGAGGCCACCCTTCGCAATCGCGCGCGCGCCGTAGGCCGTGCGCGTACCGCCTTCGAGATACTGGCTGATCACCGGGTGATGCTTGAAGCGCTGGAATTCGTCGAACGGCGACAGGTACGGGTTGCTGTACGACAGGTCGACGATCAGGCCGACGAACACCGTGTTGTCTTCGAGGTGATACAGGAACGAGCCGCCGGTGGCGCTGGTCGTCGTCAGATCCAGTGGCCAGCCGGCGCCGTGAACGACGAGACCCGCCTTGTGCTTGGCCGGATCAATCGTCCAGATTTCCTTGAGACCGATCGCATAGTGCTGCGGGTCGGCTTCGGTCGCCAGGTTGTACTGCGCGATCAGCTGCTTGCCGATATGGCCGCGGCAGCCTTCGGCAAACACCGTGTACTTCGCGCGCAGCTCCATGCCCGGCGCAAAGTCCGGCTTGTGCTCGCCCTTGTGGTTGACACCCATGTCGCCGACCGTGATGCCCTTGACGACGCCGTCTTCGATGATTGCGGTCTGCGCGGCGAAACCCGGGTAGATCTCGACGCCGAGGCCTTCGGCCTGCTGGCCGAGCCAGCGACACAGATTGGCCAGCGAGATGATGTAGTTGCCGTCGTTGTGCATCGTCTTGGGCACGAAGAAGCCCGGCATGCGGAACGACTTCTTCTCGTCGAGGAAGAAATAGATGTCATCGCCGGTGACCGCCGTCTTCAGCGGCGCGCCGAGTTCCTTCCAGTTCGGGAATAGCTCATTGAGCGCGCGCGGTTCGAACACGGCACCGGAGAGGATGTGGGCACCGACTTCCGAGCTCTTCTCGACAACGCAGACGTTCAGCTCTTTGCCAGCCGCAGCGGCCTGCTGCTTGAGGCGAATGGCCGTCGACAGGCCGGCGGGGCCGGCCCCGACGACAACGACGTCGTACTCCATGACATCACGTTCAACCGACATGCGAGTGCTTCCTGGCTGACCCAACACATTGAATGGTCGGGTCTTGGTGGCTGGATAGAGCCGTATATTCTAAGCGACGCGGCGCAATATCGCAGCGCAGCAAAGACATTTCGCGTGGGCTCTGCGGCCCATTTCGGGCAGAAAATGACCGGCGCCGGGCGATTTGCACCGGATGCCGCGATTTTCCGGGCCTAGGACAGCAGGGACCGCGGCACGGTAACCGGGAAATCCAGCAGCATCTGGCCAAAGGCCTTGCCCTGCGGATCGGTGCGCAACGAAGCCGCACCGCCGTTACCCAGGGCATGAAACAGCATGAAGTTGAGGCTGTCACTACCCGGCAGCAGCCAGCGTTCGACCCGGCCTGACGCTCCACCGGCCAGCACATGCGCGAAGTAGTCGCGCACCGCAGCGGTCGTCAGCGAGGCCAGCAGGTACGGCAGGTATTCGGTTTTACGCGCAATGACGCCGATATTGGCGTGATCACCCTTGTCTCCGGAGCGCGCGAGCGCCAGCCGGATAAGCGGCACGGAAACAGCCTCGATGACCTCCGCTGGCAGACGCGGATACGGCACCGTCGGACTGGTGGTCGTCGGACTGGCTGTAGCCGGCACCAGCGGGATCTCGACGGCGATCTGCTGCTCGCCGACGCGAATCTCGACCGGCACACGATACTTCGGCACCAGCGTCGAGAACAGCTTGGGAATCATGTGCGGCTCAGGCCGGCCGCCACCGAAATAGCCGGTGAATCCCGGCGCCATGCCGGTCGCGGCCTGGGCGATCTCGCGCGCGAACAGCTTCAGGGCCTTGGGGTTCGGGTGCTGAACCACGATCTTGACGACGACCTCGCGCGTTGCACGTGCGCCAGCGTTGGCATGCGGACCGTAGGTTTCCTCGGCACCGATGCAGTGGATGTCGACGCCGGTGAAGTCGCCGAGCTTCTGCGCCAACAGCTGGCGCCGGACCTTCTCGACCACCGCACTCGCCGACGCGCGGCCTTTGCGCGCCGCGTCGATGCCACCGATCATGAACAGCGCCGCGCAGCGCATGCCGGCCGGGTAGGTCGCACTGACCTTGTACGTGCAGGTCGGCGCCACACCGCGGCAGCCGCTCACCCGCACCTGATGCTCGCCGACCTGCTTCAGCGTCACGCGGGTGAAATCGCAGGTCACGTCCGGCAGCAGATACTCATGCGGATTGCCGATCTCGTAGAGCATCTGCTCAAGCACGGTGTGCGTGCTGACGAGACCGCCGGTGCCTTTCGGTTTGGTGACAACGAACTCGCCGCTCGCCTCAACCTCGATGATCGGGAAGCCCATGTCGGCGTAGCCACCCTTTACCAGTTCCCAATCGGTAAAGTTACCGCCGGTGCACTGCGCACCGCATTCGATGATGTGGCCGGCAATCGATCCGGCCGCGAGCTTGTCGTAGTCATCCGCAGCCCAGCCGAACTCGTGCATCAGCGGGCCGAGCACGACCGCCGAGTCGACGCAGCGTCCGGTGATCACGACATCGGCGCCGGCATCAAGCGCCCGCGCAATCGGAATCGCGCCGAGGTAGGCGTTCATCGAGACGAACATCGGCGGCTGCGCCGCAGCGCTGTCGATCTCGACACAATCGGCAAATTCCTTGCGCCGTGGCAGCAGGTCATCGCCCAGAACGACGGCTACTTTGAGCGGGATGCCCGCCTTCGCCGCAACTGCTTCTAGCGCCTGCTTGCAGGCCAGCGGGTTGACGCCGCCGGCATTGGCGACGACGCGAATCTTGTTTGCCTGCAGTTGCGGCAACAGCGTAGCCATGACGTGCTCGACGAAATCCGTCGCATAGCCGCCGTTGACGTCCTTCATGCGCTTGGCCGCGAGGATCGACATCGTGATCTCGGCCAGGTAGTCGAATACCAGGTAGTTGATCCTGCCCTTCTCGACCAGCTGCGCGGCAGCCGTGTTGGTGTCACCCCAGAACGCCGAGGCACAGCCGATGCGAATGGATGGGCGCACAGTTGTCATTGCGGATCCTCATTGGTTACAGCCCTTACCGCCACGTGCGAAATCGGAGTGGCGGGCAACGAGGATTGCTGTTCAGCGCAGAGAACTCAAGGACAAGCTGTCTTACCGCAACAGGTAGATGCCGCCGCCAAGCACCACTGCTGCGAACACGCCGGCCAGCAGATCATCAACCATGATGCCGAAACCGCCATGCACATGGCGATCAAGCACGCGGATTGGCCAGGGCTTCCAAATGTCGAACAGGCGGAACAACGCAAACGCGGCCGCCAGCAACAGCGCACCGCTCAGCGTCGAAGCGGGCGGCCATAGCACCAGCGGTGCGGCAGCCACAAGCAGGCCGACGATCTCGTCGAACACGATGCCACCGTAGTCATGCACCCCGAGCAGGCGCGCGCTCTCACCGCAGAACCAGCAGCCGATGACGAACAGCATCGCGGTGACCAGCGCATACCATTCCGGATTCAGAAACCACAGCGGCAGGAACAGCAGCACGCCGACCAGCGAACCCATCGTGCCCGGCGCCTTCGGCGCCAGGCCGGCACCGAAACCGAAGGCGATAAAGTGCTCCGGTGTGCTCAGAATCAAAGCCGGAGGCGGATTGGGCACACGCGCGCTCGCTGTAGTTTGGGTCATCAGAAGTGTTGATAGCCGGCAGGTTTGAGTTCAATGGTAGCGCCGTCGACTGCACCCAGTCTGAACCCAGGTTCAGCGGTGATCCGGCCAATAACGCTCAACGGCGTTTCCACCACACGGCAGGCATCGACCAGTCGCTCAGCCGGAATGCACAGACAGAGTTCGTAGTCGTCGCCACCACTGAGCTGCAGCGAACGCCGCACCGCCGCGTCCGACGCGTAGGCCATCAGCACCGCCGAGCTGGGCAGCGCAGCGGCATCGACCACGGCACCGACGCCGCTCGCGTCGAGGATGTGCTGCAGATCGCCGGCGAGACCATCAGACAGATCGATCATCGCGGTGGCAAGACCCCGCATCGCGCGACCACTGGTCACACGCGGCAGCGGGCGATTCAGGCGATGCAGCAGATACTCGGTCGATGGCTGGCCGGCGAGCACTTCGCGCAGACCGGCTGCCGCATCCCCGAGGGTTCCGGTGACGCAAATCAGATCACCAGGCCGCGCGCCGTCGCGACGCAAAGCCTTGCCGCGCGGCACCTCGCCGATTGCGGTGATCGTGATGCTCAAAGGCCCGCGCGTGGTATCGCCGCCGACCAGAACGATGTGGTGCTGCTGCGCCAGCGCCTGCAGGCCGCGCGCGAAATCCTGCAGCCAGGTTTCGTTGGCGTCGGGCAGGCTCAGCGCAAGTGTGAACCAGCGCGGCTCGGCGGCCATCGCAGCAAGGTCGGAGAGATTGACCGCCAGCGCCTTCCAGCCGATGTCATACGCCGAAGTCACCACCGGAAAATGGCGACCGGCGATCAGGGTATCCGTCGTCACGGCCAACTCATGATCCGCGCGCGGTGCGAGCAGCGCGGCGTCATCGCCGATGCCCAGGGTTACGCCATCTTCTGCGCGCTGCGCGTACAGCGGCGTGAAGTAGCGACGAATCAGCTCGAACTCATTCATTGCGAGTCGAGAGCAGGCGCATCTAGTTCTCGCCCGGACGCAACTGCCGCGCGAGCTTGTCGAGCACACCGTTGACGAACTTGAAGCCGTCTTCCGCACCGAACATCTTGGCGAGGTTGATCGATTCGTTGACGACGACGCGCCACGGCACTTCCGGCTTGTGACGCAACTCGTAGGCCCCGAGCAGCAGCACCGCGTGTTCGACCGGATCGAGCTGATTCAGCGGACGATCCAGCTGCGGCACGAGGTCCAGCGTCAGTGTCGGTGCGTGTTCAACCACCCCAATGAGCAGTTCTTCGAAATAGGCCGGATCAGCCCGACCCAGACCTTCTTCCTGCTCGCGGAACTGGCGCAGCAACTGCGTCGGCGTGCCTTCGTTGAGCAGCCATTGATACAGCGCCTGCACCGTCAGACGGCGCGCCAGACCACGCCGACTCTGCGGCTGTGCCTCGCTCACGAGAGCATCCGTCCAAGGCGAATCATTTCCAGCATCGCTGCAGTGGCTTCGTAACCCTTGTTGCCCGGGCCCTTGCCAGCGCGCGCCCAGGCCTGCTCGACGGTGTTCGTCGTCAGTACGCCAAAGCCAACCGCCTTGCCGGTGCGCAACTGCACGTCCATCAGGCCGCGCGCGCATTCGCCGGCGACGAAATCGAAATGCGGCGTATCGCCCTTGATCACCGCACCGAGCGTCACGACGCCATCGTAGCGCCCGTGGGCGAGCAGCTTGAGCGCGGCCAGCGGCACTTCGTACGCACCCGGTGCGCGGAACTCGCGGATGTTGGCAGCGGGCACGCCCCACTGCTTGAGGCAGGCGCGCGCGCCGATGCCCAGCGCATCGACGATGCCGACATTCCAGCGCGTCGAGAGGATGGCGATGCGGGCCTGGGCGAACTCGCCCTTGGTCGGCAACTCCGGCGCGGCATAGCCGGTCTTTGCATCCGCCGGCACTGCCGTGGGCTTCGTTACAGACTTCTTGGCGGTTTTCTTCATGGAGACGGATTGACGTAGTCGATGACTTCCAGCCCGAAGCCGGAAATGCCTTGCATGCGCTTGGGTGCCGACAGCACGCGCATCTGGCGCACACCGAGATCGGACAGGATCTGCGCGCCGAGACCGTAGGTGCGCAGCATCGGCCGCGGATCGTGCGGAAACTCCTCGCCTTCCTTGTTCAGCGCGACGATCTGCTGGACGAGTTCGCGCGGCGTCTCCGGCTTGCGCAGCAGCACGACGACGCCATTGCCTTCGTCGGCGATGCGCTTGAGTGCCTGGCGCAAAGGCCAGCCGAAGTGGTCGTGCTGCACACCGAGCACATCGGCGAGCATGTTGCGGATGTGCACGCGGACCAGCGTCGGTTTCGCGGCCTCGATCGCACCCTTGACCAGCGCGAGATGGATCGTGTTGTCGACCGTGTCCTGGTAGGTCACGAGGCGGAACTCGCCGAACTCGGTATCGACGTGGGTCTCTGCGACGCGCTCGACGGTGTGCTCGTTGTCGAGGCGGTAGCGGATCAGGTCGGCGATCGTGCCGAGCTTGAGGTCGTGCTCGCGCGCGAACTTCTCGAGATCGGGACGCCGCGCCATCGTGCCGTCCTCGTTGAGGATCTCGACGATGACCGCCGCCGGCGCCAAACCGGCGAGACGCGCGAGGTCACAACCGGCTTCGGTATGACCAGCGCGCGTCAGCACGCCACCCGGCTGCGCCATCAGCGGGAAGATGTGTCCCGGTTGCACGAGGTCGTCCGGTGTTGCATCGGGCTTGACCGCAACGCGCACGGTCTGCGCACGGTCGTGAGCGGAGATACCCGTGGTCACGCCTTCGGCTGCTTCGATCGACACCGTGAATGCGGTCTTCTGACTTTCCTCGTTGCGCGACACCATCTGCGGCAGACGAAGCTGGCGGCAGCGCTCCGGCGTCAGCGTCAGGCAGATCAGGCCGCGTCCGTAGCGCGCCATGAAGTTGATATCTTCCGGGCGCACGCATTCGGCGGCCATGACCAGATCGCCTTCGTTCTCGCGATCCTCGTCGTCCATCAGGATGACCATCTTGCCGCGCTTGATGTCGGCGATGACGTCTTCGATGGAATCCAGCTGCACGCCGCTTTCGGTCTCGCGCGCCGTGCCAATAGAAGTGATCTTGCTCATGCGTCCTCCCGGCTCGCCAGCAACCGTTCCAGATAACGTGCCACCAGATCCGCTTCCAGATTCACGGCGTCACCGGCTTGCAGCGCACCCAGTGTGGTCTGGCTCAGAGTGTGCGGAATGATGTTAACCCCAAATTGATCGCCCTCGACGTCGTTGACGGTGAGGCTGACGCCGTCGATGCAGATCGAGCCCTTGCGGGCGATGTAGCGCGACAGCGCGCGCGGCGCCTCGAAACGGAAACGCCAGGAACGTGCTTCGTCGACGCGCGAAACCAGTTTCGCCACGCCGTCCACATGGCCGGCCACCATGTGGCCGCCGAGCGGTTTGCTGGCAGTCAGCGCGCGTTCCAGGTTTACCGCCTGCCCGCTCTTCCAGTTTCCGGCAGTCGTCAGGTTCAGGGTCTCGACCGACAGATCCGCAGTGAAATGATCGGCACTGCAGTCGATTGCGGTCAGGCAGACGCCATTGACCGCAATGCTGTCGCCCAGCTGCGTACCAGCCAGATAGCCGGCGGCCTCGAACCGCATGCGCCGGTCACCGCCAACGTCCGTGACGTCGGTGATGCGGCCCAGGGCTTCAA
>JALYJV010000285.1 GCA_030775105.1 Pseudomonadota bacterium
GGTGTAGATCTGGGTGGTCGACAGGTCGGCATGGCCGAGCAGCGACTGCACCGCACGCAGGTCGGCGCCGTGCTCGAGCAAATGGGTCGCAAACGCGTGGCGCAGGGTGTGCGGCGACAGCTGCACCGGGACGCCGGCGCGGGTTGCGTACAATTTGATCAGCCGCCAGAAGTTGTGTCGGGTCATGACCTCGCCGCGCGCAGTCAGGAAAAGGCCGTCGGGGTTGCCCCGATCCGCCAACTCCGGACGGGCATCGCTGACATAGCGACGCAGCCAGTCCATCGCGACTTCGCCCATCGGCACCAGACGCTCCTTGCCGCCCTTGCCCATGACCTGGACCACACCGGCGCGCAGGTCGACGCTCGTGCGCTTGAGGCCCACCAGTTCGCTGACACGCAGGCCGCTGGCGTACATCAGCTCCAGCATCGCGCGGTCGCGCAGGCCCAGAGACTGGCTGACGTCGGGCGCTTCGAGCAGCAGGTCGACATGCTTTTCGCTGAGGGTCTTGGGCAGGCGCAGTCCCTGCTTGGGCGAGTCGAGGCGCCCGGTCGGGTCGTCTTTGCGCTGGTTGTCGGCCTGCAGGTAGCGGAAAAACTGGCGCAGCGCCGACAGCAGCCGCGCCTGCGAACGCGCGCCGAGCTGCCGCGCAACGAAATACTCGCGGATATCCGCCTCGCCGGCCGCAACCAGTGCCACCGCCTTCGGCTCCAGCCAGCGCGCAAACAGCGCGAGGTCGGAGCGGTAACTCAGCTGCGTGTTCTTCGACAGCCCGCGCTCCATCCACAGACGATCCAGAAAACGCTCGATCGCCGCCTGGTCCTCGGCAGCGGGCTTGGGGGCCAGCCGTTGATCAACTGGCGGCTCGGGCAGCAATACGGATTTTGTTCGGGGCGCTGGCACAGCGCAGAAGCTTACAGTTCTCTACGGCCTCCTTCCCGCAATCCGCGTCCAGCCCTGATAATCCCGGCCATGCTCAGACGATTGCTGGAATTGATCTACACGACCCTCTCGGTCCTGATTGTGGTGCCGGTGACCGTGCTGGTCTGCACGGCCGTCATCATTGGCCCGACGCTGACGATCCGCCGCGAGACCGGCCGCCTCGGCGTGCGCCTGATCCTGGCCAGCATCGGCCTTCCGCTGTTTGTGCGCGGGCGCGAGCATCTGCCGCCGGGCGCCAGCATCGCTGTCGCCAACCACGCGAGCTATCTCGATGGCCTGGTGCTGACTGCGGCGTTGCCACGGCGTTTCACCTTCGTGGTGCAGGACGGCGCGGCAAACTGGCCGCTGGTCGGCCTGACGCTGCGGCGCATGGGCGTGCTGTTCGTCAACCGCGGTTCGGCGCGCAGCAGCGCCCAGCTCACGCGGCAGATGATCCGCCGTCTGCACCACGGCGAACCGCTGGCGATCTTTGCGGAAGGCACATTCAAGCCGCATATCGGCCTGCTGCCGTTCAAGAGTGGAGCCTTCCTGATGGCGGCGCGCACGCATTCGCCGATTGTGCCGACCGGCATCCGTGGCACGCGCGAGGTTTTCGGCGGTGGCCGCCGCGTCATGCGCTGGAGACCCATCACGGTCGAATTTGGTGCGTCACTAGCCGCGGCCGACGCCGACGGCGCGCAGTTGCTGCGTCAGCAGACCCGTCAGGCCGTGCTGGCGCTGTGTGGAGAACCGGATACACAAGCCGGTGTGGCGGAATCAGCGGACTGATTCCGGTATCCTCGCGGCCCTTAATCACGCATCGCCCGCATTGGGAGCGATGCTCAATATGGATGATGATGCGCAGCCAACGTAAACGTCTTTGGACCAACTGGTCGGGCACCGTGCGCTGTGAACCCTCGCATTGCGCCTACCCGATCAACATCGAACAGATCCAGGCCGAAGTGCTGCGCGTTGCCGAAGAAGGCGAACGCCTGCGCACGATCGGCGGTGGTCATTCGTTCTCGCCGCTGTGCTGGACCGACGACAACCATCTTTCGCTCGACCGCTTCACCGGCATCGAATCGATCGACGTCAACTCCCATCGTGTCTGGGTGCGTGCCGGCACCCGTTTGCGCAAGCTCGCTGAATCGCTCGCGGACCGGCGTCTGGCGCTGATCAATGCACCGGACAACGACCAGCTCTCGCTCGCCGGCGCTCTCGCCACCGCGAGTCATGGCAGCGGCGCGGCATTCGGCAGCCTCGCCGCGCAGGTCACCGGCCTGCGCATGGTCTGCGCAGGCGGCTCGCTGCGCACGCTCTCACCCGAGAACGACCCCGACGATTTTCACGCCGCTGTCGTTTCGCTCGGCGCGCTCGGCGTCGTCACGCATGTCGAGCTGCAGTGCGTCGAGGACTACCGTCTGCACGTCGCCAATCGCGCGTCGACGCTGGCCGAGACACTCGCCAGGCTCAACGAGAGCCGCGCGCAGTACCGCAACCTGGAGCTGTTCTGGTTTCCGCACACGGACACCGTGATCACGCGCCATGCCGTGCTGACCGACGAGATGCCGTCGACGTTGTCGCCGCTGCGCAACGCTGCACGCGCCGGCCTGGATCGCGCCGTATTCCGCTCAATTGCCAGAACCGCGCAGCGCGCACCGATGCTGTCCGAACGGCTCGGCCGCCTCGCGATACGCCAGGTGTCCCACCGCAGCAGCATCTTCAGCGCGCGCGATGCCTATGCCCTGCGCCAGCGCAATCGTTTCCAGCAGCTTGAGTACGCGTTGCCGCAATCCAGCCTGAAACCGGTGCTGCGCTCACTGGAGAACGTGATCCGCGCAATGGATTTCCGCGTGCACTTTCCGGTCGAAATCCGCTTCGTTGCCAAGGACAATTTCTGGCTCTCGCCGTTCTATCACCGCGACAGCGTGTGCATCTCGGTCGCCGCGTACACCAATCTTGCGTTCGACCAGTACTACGGACTGATTGCCGAGCTGATGGAGCGCCACGACGGTCGCCCACACTGGGGCATGGTCCACGAGCTGACGGCGGAACAACTGCGCCCGCTGTATCCGCGCTTCGATGATTTCCGCGCGGTGCGCCGATCCTGCGATCCGCGCGGCGTGTTTCTCAATCCGCACCTCGCTGCCCTGTTCGGCGAAGAGATGCGCTGAGCATGCACAAGCTCTCGCCGATCGAACGCTACGAACGCGATCTGCAGCGTGAGGGCTTCAGTCGCGATCCTGCACAAGCGGCGGCCGTTGCCGCGCTGCAGGACGTCTATGCAACGCTCAAGGCACGCAAACCCAAACGCCTGTTCGGCCTCGGGCCGAGCGAATGGCCTGCGGTCAAGGGTCTGTATCTGTGGGGTGGCGTCGGCCGCGGCAAGACCTACCTGATGGACGCGTTCTACGAATCGCTGCCGTTCACGCGCAAGCTGCGCACTCACTTCCATCGCTTCATGCTGGATGTGCATGAGCGTCGGCGGAAATATCCGGACGAGCAGGATCCGCTGAAACTGGTCGCCGCCGAGTACGCCAAGCAGGTGCGCGTGCTGTGCTTCGACGAGTTCTATGTCTCCGACATTGCCGATGCGATGATTCTCGGCCGGCTGTTCGAGACCTTGTTCGACCTCGGCGTGACCCTCGTCGCGACGAGCAATATCCCGCCGGAGCGGCTCTACGAGAACGGCCTGCAGCGCGCCAATTTCCTGCCGTTCATCAAGGTGCTGCAGGAGCATGTGGGTGTACTCAACGTAGACGGCGGGATCGACTACCGACTGCGCGCCCTGACCCACGCTGAGATCTATCACAGTCCGTGCGATGCCGAAGCCGAGGCGCATCTGCAGGAGTGGTTCACCGAGATTGCGCCGGACAAGGGCAAGCCAAATCAGGATGTCGAGATTCATGGCCGCCAGATTCCCTGTCGGCGTCTTGCCGAAGGTGTCGTCTGGTTCGACTTCAACCATCTCTGCGAAGGTCCGCGCAGCGCCGCCGACTACATCGAACTCGCGCGCACGAATCACACGGTGCTGCTGTCACGCGTACCGCAGCTGACCGCATTCCACGAAGACGCCGCACGGCGCTTCATCAATCTGGTCGACGAGTTCTACGACCGCGGCGTCAAACTGATCATTGCCGCGGATGTTGCGCGCGAGCAGTTGTATGTCGGCGACAAGCTGAAGTTCGAATTCCAGCGCACGCATTCACGTCTGATCGAAATGCAGTCGCAGGAGTATCTGGCGCGCCCGCATTTGCCGTGAGTGTTGCTCCGGGCTCTCGATACACCGCGCGTTGCGCGGTACTCGAGCCGAACGGACTTTGTTTGAGTAACCAGAAACTCACCGTTCGCATCGAGTGCCGTGCGCGACGCGCACGGTGTATCGAGATGCCAGCGCAGTAGCCGCCCGGTTTCACCGCAGGCGGGCTTCCGCTGCGCGGAACCGGGCTGCGGGACTTTAAACGTCAGCTCAGAGCGGAATCTGCTCCGGCAACGGCGCATCCGCAAAGATGTCGCGATACATCCGGTAGAACGACGCCATCATCACCGGCCCGGCCACCAGCAGACCCAGGAACAATGGCAGGCTGGCGACGATCATGATCAGCAGCGCAATCAGGCTCCAGAGGGTCAGGGGCCAGATATTGCGCAGGCAGGCGGCGAAACTGAGCTTGAGACTGGCCACCGGCTCGACACCGGCGAGCATGACCAGCGGTGTGGCAAACCACAGCGCCATCATGACCGGCAGCAGCAGCAACATAAAGAGCAGCACGCCAAACAGGACGCCAGCACCCATCTCCTCGTACCCACCTTCGAAACCCGTGCCCAGCGCGGCGACGGCACCGAATCCGAACGCCGCAGCAAGCATCACCACGCCGAACACAAACACCAGGCTGAGCACGCCCAGGATGATCAGGGGTCCGAGGCGATCGGTCTTGAAGGCGACGAAAAGGTCTTCGACGCGCACCGCCTCGACGCGCTCGGCACGCAGGCACCCGAGGAGAACACCTGCGGTAAACACCGGCCCGATGATGTTGCTCGCGATCGGGCCGATCAGAGGTGCGCTGCTGACCAGGCCAAGCAGCAGCACCCAGACCACGACCAGACCGATCCACGTGCCGGGCGACTGCTTGAACAGGTTCCAGCCTTCGCTGATCCATTCACTGCCACGCCCCGCGTCCATCTGCCTGATGCTGTCCTGATCCATGTCCCCTTCCGATTAACCTAAAGTTGGCGCAGCTTACGCAACTCACGGACACCCACCGCCAGCGTCATGAAATCATGCGCCCCGAGCGTCTGCAGTTCCTGCAGGCGCTGCATGCCGAACTTGATCTTGGCGTCGCTACTGGCAATCCAGGATTCGATGCGCGCTTCGGCTGAGTCGCCCGACTGACGCAGGATGCGCTCGGCGACCTGACGGTGCAATCGGTAGCAGTCTTCGCGCAGATTGGATCGCGCGAGCGCCTGCCACTTGCTGCTGACCGTGAAGCCGATGATCGACGACAGCAGCCACAGGATGCGCAGGCGATCACCGATCTGGAAGTAGACACCCGCCGCTTCGGTCAGGCTGACCTGCGCCTTCGCCGCCAGCTCAATGATGTCCGGCGCACTGCCGAGCACCATTGTGTTCGCCAGCTGCTGCGCTACGCCAACCGGCACACCGTCCGCGCACATGCCTTCGACGGCCTTGTCCCAGTCGGCGCGATAGCTGCCGGGCAGGCAAGCCGGCAGCTGCGCTGCGAGTTCGGCGATGCCGCCGTGGAACGCGGCGATCGCCTCGCCCATAGGCCGTGCGCTCCACTGGTAGTTCAGCAGCCAGGTCGTTGCGTGTTTCATCAATCCGATCGCGCGGCCGAACAGGCGCAGTTGCGTGTTTGCCGGAATCTGTGCATCCAGCGCCTGTATCGGCAGCCAGTAACGATCACCGTCAAACATCTCGTGCGCGATCGCGTAGGCCTTGACCACTTCCGCTCGCGGCACACCATGGTCTTCGGCGAAGCGGTGCGCAAACGCGAAGCCCATGCGATTGACGACGGCATTGGACATGATCGTCGCAACGATCTCGCGGCGCAGCCGATGCTTCAGCAGTTGATCGCGATATTGCTCGATCATGCGTGGCGGGAAATAGCTCAGCAGGTCACGATCGAAGAACGGATCGTCCGGTACTTCGGAATTGATCGTTGCGTCGAACAGCGAGATCTTGCCGTAGGACACCAGTACCGAAAGTTCCGGCCGGGTCAGGCCCGACCCCGCGGCGCGACGCTCCTTCAGTCCCTCGTCGTCCGGCAGATACTCCACCGCGCGCACCAGCATGCCGTCGCGCTCCAGCGTGCGGATCAGGTTGCCGTGCTCGTCGAGCCGCGCCGCCGCATCGCGCTCGAGCAGCGACACCGCGAGACATTGCACATAGCTGTCCTGCAACACGTCGCGGACGATGTCCGGCGTCATCTCGGCGAGGAAGGGATCGCGCACTTCGCGCGTCAATCCACCTTCACGCATCAGCTGGTTCAGCGGAATCTTGATGTTGACCTCGCGGTCGGAGCTGTGCACGCCACCGGCGTTGTCGATGAAATCGGTGTTCAGGCCGACACCGTTGAGCGCGGCCTCGATGCGACCGAGCTGGGTGGCACCGAGATTGCCGCCCTCGCCGACGACCTTGCAGCGCAGGTCGCGACCATTGACGCGGATTGCATCGTTGGCGCGATCGCCACACTCCTGGTGCGACTGGTGATGCCCCTTGATGTAAGTGCCGATGCCCCCGTTCCACAACAGATCCACCGGCGCTTGCAGGATCGCGCGCAGCAACTCATTGGGTGTCAGCGACGCGCGATTGATGCCCAGCGCCTGCTGCGCTTCCGCAGACAGCTTGATCAGCTTGGCCGAACGAGGCCAGAGACCACCGCCGGCCGAGATCAGCGACTTGTCATAGTCATCCCAGCTCGAACGCGGCAATGCAAACATGCGCTCACGTTCAACGAACGAGCGCTCCGCATCCGGACTCGGATCGATGAAGATGTGGCGGTGATCGAAGGCCGCGAGCAGATGAATCTGGCGCGACAGCAGCATGCCGTTGCCGAAGACGTCGCCCGACATGTCGCCGACACCAACCACCGTGAACGGCATGGTCTGGATGTCCTTGCCACGCTCGCGGAAGTGGCGCTTGACGCTCTCCCATGCACCACGCGCGGTGATGCCCATCTTCTTGTGGTCGTAACCGGCTGAGCCCCCGGAAGCGAAGCCATCGCCAAGCCAGAAGCCGTACTCGCCGGCCAGGCCATTGGCGATGTCGGAGAACGTCGCCGTGCCCTTGTCGGCGGCAACGACCAGATACGGATCGTCGTCGTCGTAACGCACGACCGACGGCGGCGACACGATGTCGTCAACGACACGGTTGTCGGTGATGTCGAGCAGACCGCGCAGGAAGGTCCGGTAGCAGTCAACACCCTGTTTGAACCACAGGTCGCGATTCGTCGGATCACCCTGTTTGACGACGAAGCCGCCCTTGGCGCCCACCGGCACGATGATCGCGTTCTTGACCATCTGCGCCTTCATCAGTCCCAGCACTTCGGTGCGGAAATCCTGGCGCCGATCCGACCAACGCAGTCCGCCGCGCGCGACCTTGCCGCCGCGCAGGTGTATGCCCTCGACCTCCGGCGCATAGACGAAAATCTCGAACATCGGCAGTGGCGCCGGCAGATCCGGCACCAGGCGCGGATTGAGCTTGACGCTGACGTAATGTTTCGGCGAGCCATCTGCGGCCGGCTGGAAATAGTTGGTGCGCAATGTCGCGCGCACGACCGCGGTGAACGCGCGCAGCACACGGTCGCCGTCCAGCGTCGCGACCTGGTCGAGCAGGTGGTCGAGTTCCTGGCTGATGCGCAACACTTCGGTTTCGCGCCGCTCCGCACCGGCGAATTGCGGATCGAAGCGTGTCTCGAACAGCTGCACGAGCAGACGCGCAATTGGCGCGTGCTCGGCGAGCAGACGCTCCATGTAGTCCTGGCTGTAAGGCAGGCCGGTCTGGATCAGATACTTGGTCAGCGTGCGCAGGCAGACCACCTGGCGTGCTTCCAGGCCGGCGAGCAGCACCAGGCGGTTCAGGCCGTCGTTCTCGGTCTGTCCGGACCAGGTGCCGAGGAAGGCCGCCTCGAAGTAGTTGCGCTGCTGTGTCGCATCGAGCGCGCAGTCTCCAGCAACCTGGATCTGGAATTCCTGTATCCACAGAGGATCGCTGCCATCGACATCGATCTTGGTCGGGTCCTGCCAGATCACGCGCAGGCCGAAATTCTCCAGTGCCGGCAATACGTCCGACAGCGGCAGCGGCCGCTTCCAGCAATACAGCTTGAGCGCGGTTGGGCAGACCTTACCGGTTGCAGCACCATCGACGATCAGGCGTGGCAGCACCGGGGTCTCGGCACTGAGTTGCACCAGGAACTGCAGATCGACCGCAGCCTCCAGTGTCGCGACGGATTCCTGGTAGGACAGCGGGAAGCCGTCGAGCAAGGCGATCGCACGACTACCGGCCGCGCCACGCTTCAGCATCACGTCACGCAGCTGATCGCGCCAGCTGCGCGTCGCCGAAAGCAGGCGCGCCTCGACTTCGCTGGCAGCCAGCGGAATCGTCGTGCCCGGCGGGGTACGCACGATGTAGTGAATGCGCGTGATGCCCTGGCGCAGGAATTCGGTATTGCGATCGATGCCGCCGCTGCTGAAGATGTTGCCAAGCTCTGTCGCGATGCGATCACGCAGCTCGCGCGAGTAGCGATCGCGCGGCAGATAGACCATGCACGAATAGAAGCGGCCATAGCGGTCGCGGCGCATGAACAGGCGCAGCTGATGGCGATCGCGTAATGCGCGTATGCCGGTACATACTTCGAACAGTTCGTCCTCGCTGGACTGGAACAGCTCATCACGCGGCAGCTGATGCAGGATCTCGCGCAGGTTCTTGCCCGAATGCGACTCCTCGCGCAGATGCGAACGCTGCATCACGACCTCGGCCTTTTTGCGGATCAGCGGAATATGGCGCGGGCGCTCGATGTAGGCCTCTGACGAGAACAGGCCGATGAAGCGGCAGACGCCGCGCACCGAGCCGTCGGCATGGAAGCGTCGCACCGAGATCACATCGATGTATTCAGGGTGGTGAATGGTCGACCGGTAGTTGGCCTTGGTGACGACAATCAGCCGCGTCGACTCGCTGTATTTGTCGAGTTCCTGCGGCGGTGCAATCAGCTGATCCGGATCGCTGTAGCGCCCACCGCTGCGGGCGAGACCGAGTGAGGCTTCCGGCAGCGTGATGAAGCGGCTCAGCCCCTGCTCGGTGAGCGCCGATGTTTCGGCAACACCCAGGAAAGTGAAATGTCCCTCATCGAGCCATCGCAGGAAATTTTGCGCTTCGTCGACTTCGTCCACCGGTGCGCCGGTCGGCGTGGTCCGGAACGCGTCGCATACCTCGTCAAGGCGCGCGCGCATTGCCGTGAAATCGCGGACGACCGCGCGCAGATCCTGCGCGATCTGGCGCAGATCGGCCTCGAGCGCCGCGTACCCGGCGTCGTTGCGCAGCGGTTCGAACTCCAGATGGATCAGCGATTCCGCGCTGTTGCTGTCCGCACCTGCGGGTCGCACCTGCAGCAATGCGCCGTGCGCATCGCGACGCATGCCGAGCACCGGGTGCACAGTCCAGTCGATCGAGCTACCGACGGCGCGTACCGCCATGGTCATCGAGTCGACCAGGAACGGCATGTCTTCGAGCACGGTGTCCAGCGTCGCCAGACCGCGTCCGCCCTCACGCGGTGGCATCAGGCGAAGGACCATTTCGCCGGCAGTGCGTTGCTGCGCCTGCAGCCAGTGCGCATGACAGATCGCGAACAGCTCTTCGGCCGGACGCAGGCGCAGCGCATCGGTCGACGACATCTCGTAGTAGTGTCGCAGGAAGCTCCGAAATGCCGTGCGCTGAGCGGCGTCGACGCGCATCTCGGCGATGGCTTCCACCTGGGCCAGCAGCAGTTCCTGCTCCTGGTTCGATTGAGATCCCATGGACGTTCTCCTCATCGACAGGCGCGCCTTAAGCGACGGCGCACTATGCCGCAGTATACGCGCGCACCTTGTCGATGCCCTCGGTACAAACCCCTGTTTTCAGTGACTTATGGCGGTCACACTGTGCGGTGCAACACGCTTCGATGACGCTTCACGAGAGGTTCTGCCCAAGAAAAAAACCTCCGTTCGTGTCGAGTGCCGGCAAAGCCGGTGTATCGAGACACCGGCACTGCGGCTGGGGCCTCTCGATACACCTTGCGCTGCGCGCAAGGCACTCGAGGCGAACGGGATATTGGTGTTGCCCCGAGTTGAAAATTGGATGCCTGCCTTCGCGGGAAAGATGGGTTCCCTAAAACTCCAGATCCAGCGCCCCACACAACCAGTCCAGCAT
>JALYJV010000286.1 GCA_030775105.1 Pseudomonadota bacterium
GATTTCCGCTATGGGCACTTCGTGCAGGTGAAAAAACTCACCGGCGTTGCGCAACTGGTTGGCGGCGTCGGCGTCGCTGTGGTCGGCAGCCAGTTTTCGATGACCCGCAAGCGCCTGCTCGCGCTACGCAGTCCTGGCGATGGCCCGAGCGAAGCGACACGCGCGAAGGGCTGGTTCAAGGTCAGCTTCCTGGGCCATGGTGGCGGTCGCGATGTGCGCTGCGAAGTCAGCGGCGGAGATCCGGGCTATACCGAAACCGCGAAGATGCTGGCCGAGTCCGCACTGTGTCTGGCGCAGGACAAGCTGCCGCGCACGGCGGGGGTCATTACGCCTGCGACGGCGATGGGCAATGCACTGATCGAACGTTTGCAGAGCGCCGGCATCTGCTTCCGCGTTGTGGAGGCGCGCAAGTGAGTCTGCCGGCATCGCAGGTTTTTCTGGCGCTGGGCGCGCTCTACGGTTTTCTCGGCGTGGCCTTCGGCGCGTTCGGCGCACACGCCCTGCGTACGCGGCTCAGTGCCGACATGCTTGCGGTGTGGAAGACCGCCGTCGAGTATCAGATGTTTCACGCGCTCGCGCTGCTCGCCGTTGGCTTTCTGCTGCGGGCAGGCAGCTCGTCGACGCTGCTCAACATTTCGGGCGCCTGCTTCGCCGGCGGCGTGGTGCTGTTCTCCGGCAGCCTCTACGCGCTGGCGCTGTCCGGCGTGCGCGTGCTCGGCGCGATCACGCCTTTGGGTGGCCTGCTGTTCTTGATCGGCTGGGCACTGTTGCTGTTGGTGGCGCTCAAACCTACTTGAGTGCGCGCAGCAGGGCTTCGCGCAGCTGCGCGACCGCTTCATCGCGCGCCTTGGCCTGTGCGGCGGTGATGTCCTTGCCCAGCTGTTCGCGCAGGGCTTTGAGCTCCGCGTTGAAATGTCCACGCAATGCGGCAAGATCAGATTGATGCTGGGCCTGGATACGTGCCAGTTCAGCGGCGAACTCTGCAGGCAGCGCGCTGGCGGCGGGCTGTCCTGCGGCGACCGCCGAATTCATCGCCGAACTGACCGCAGCGGAGACGGCTGAGACGGCCGCCGACGCTGCTGCGGCGAGTTTGTGCGTCGTCGACGCCGATTTCGGTTCTGCGGGTTCCGGCCCGACCTGCTTGAGAACGCGCTGCAGCTGCTGCGCAGTGGGTGGCTTCTGCAGGACATCGAGTGCGCCGTGCCCTCGCGCTTCCTTGGCGAAATCCGCGGCGTCATTCGACGAGCAGATGATCACCGGAATCGCCGCGGTTTTCGGATTGGCCTTGATCTGGCGCAGCGCCTCCAGGCCGTCTTCGCCGGGCATGACGTGATCGAGAAAGATCAGGTCCGGCGTTTGCGTGTCCAGCCACTCATAAGCAGCGCGTGCGCTGTCGGCGGCGTCGGTCGCAAAACCATGACTTTCGAGCGACTTGCGCAAGGCGAAGCGCGCGGAGCGGGAGTCGTCGACGATTAGCGCAGTGAGTTGGCTCATTGAGACTGATTCGATAGGAGAAACGGCGAATCTAGCATCGTCGGCGCGCTCCGCGAGAATCATCCATCAGCGGGCCCACGAAAAAGCGGCAGCTCCTTGCGGAACTGCCGCTCAGTAAGTGCTTCAAGCTTGAGGCGAGACTTACTTTTTCTTGGTTGTCTTCTTTGCAGCTTTCTTCGTCGCTTTCTTGGCAGCCATGTTTGAGACCTCCGCAATGGACAAATGAATGGTGGCGCTGAAGACCCCTTGTCCACAGTCCGCCAACCACGACTGATAGTGTCACTGCGCAAGTCCGGGCACAATACCTTGTATATGCGAGCCGACGAACGGTTATTTGCTGTCCATCCACCCCGCCGGGGTCCGGCGTGACGCCGCGGCGGATCTATCCCGCCCAATGGCGGCTGGCCGTGGAGGTCGTCGCCAGCGTGGTGCAGGAAGGCCGCGCCGCAGATCGCCTGCTGCAGCACGAGTTCCGACAGCGCAAGCAGATGGGCGGGCGCGACCGCGCGGTGGTGACCGATCTGGTCTACGGCGTGCTGCGCGATCTGCGCCGCCTGCAGCGGATTGCCGGCGGCACCCGTGTGCAGGCCTGGTGTGCGGTGCTGGCGCTGGAAGCCGGGCAGCTTGATGCCGAGACACTGAGCCGGCTCGGGTTTGAAAATGCCGAGGCGCTGGTTGAGCGCCTCGCACGCTTTGATGCCGCGACGCTGACGCCGGCCGAGCGCTGCAATGTGCCGGACGCGATCTTTGCAATCTGGTGCGACAGTCTCGGGGCCGAGCAGGCGGCGCAGCTCGGTGTGGCGCTGCAGACTCAGGCTCCGGTCGATCTGCGGGTCAACACGCTGCGCTCGACGCGGGACCAGGCCCGTGCCGCGCTGCGTGATGACGCTCTCGAAACTGAAGCCTTGCCGCTTGCGCCAAATGGTCTGCGTCTGCCCAGGCGCGCTGCGCTGCAGAATGCGATGGCCTACCGCGAAGGCTGGATAGAGCCGCAGGATCAGGGCAGTCAGCTGCTCGCGCTGCTGGTGGCCGCGCAGCCCGGCGAGAAGATCGCCGACTACTGCGCCGGTGCCGGCGGCAAGACCCTGGCGCTGGCGGCGCAGATGCAGGATCAGGGCGAGCTGTGGGCGATGGACACCGAACTCGTGCGTCTGGAACGCCTGGGTCCGCGGCTGGAACGCGCCGGCATCAATTGCGTGCGCATACATACCTTGAATGCCGGGGATTCAGACAACCCACTTTCCGCGCAGCACGGCAGCTTCGATGCCGTGCTGGTCGATGCGCCCTGCACTGGCACCGGTACCTGGCGGCGCCAGCCGGAGGCGCGCCTGAAGGTATTGGACCTGGCCGCGATGGCGCAGCTGCAGGGGCAGATTCTGGCGGACGCCGCGATGCTCGTGCGGCCCGGTGGACGCCTGATCTATGGCACCTGCAGCCTGCTGCCGGCGGAAAACCAGCAGGTGATTGCGGCGTTTCTGGGCACGCATGCGGATTTCGCGCGCGTCGATGCCTCCGCCGTGCTGGCGCAGGCTGGCGTCACGCTGGCCGGCATGGAATTGCAGTTGTATCCGCATCGGCACGACACCGATGGCTTTTTCGGCGTCTGTCTGCAAC
>JALYJV010000287.1 GCA_030775105.1 Pseudomonadota bacterium
GCCGTAGGTGGGGCAAGCCGCGAAAGCTATCGACTCTCGACCCTGCTGCTGCGTCGCACTGGTGTGAACAGCGAGGACGCTGCCTGCACGCCCCTGGCGGCGCGCCACGCGAGCCTTCTGATTCAGGATGACCCGAAACTGGGCGCGCGCACCGATCTGATTTCGCAGCTGCAGTCCGGGCAGCTGGTTCGCATTGGTGCGCGAGATGGCCTGGCCGGCGAGCCTGGCGTGCCGACTTTCCTGCTTCAAGAGGGCGACCTGCTGGCTCTGCCAGCGCGCAGCAGCGTGGTCTATGTCGCGACGGCGGAAGGCACGATCGTTAGATTGCCGCACGAACCCTCTGCCGCCGCTGATGCCTACATCAAGCGGCTGCCGCGCGCGGATCGAAAGGGTGTCGACAGGTTCATGCTGCATTATCCAAACGGGGAGCCGCTTGAGTTGGCCGTAGATCCTTGGCATTACCGGCCGACTATGATCCCTCCGGGCTCGCTCATTGCGCCTGAATCGGTCTGCCTGCTCCGTGAATGAGCTCCATATCTTGCGCCGCCTGATGGCGCCGACCTTGGCGCTCGCGGTTTCGCTGAGTACTTCTGCCGCCAGCGCTCAGTCGCAGTCGCCTTTGCACGGGCCGTCTGGATATCCGGCTTTGATCACGACGCCCACGGCGGCGTTTCCCCCGTCGGGAACAATCGGCTTGGGTGTATCGATCGCGCCGCCATACAACACCCTGTACCTGTCGGCGCAGCCGACGGATTGGCTGCATGTCGGCGCGCGCTACGTGGCGATTACCGACAGACGCTACAGCGGCGCGAATGACCAGTCGTTCAAGGACAAGTCATTCGACATCGCCATCCGCCTGATCGAGGAATCGGACTGGCTGCCGGCACTCTCGATAGGCCTGAACGATTTTGGTGGCACCGGTCTGTTCTCTTCGGAATCTCTCGTTGCAACGCGGCATTTCTACGATCTGAGTTTCACCCTCGGCCTTGGATTCGGCCGCTTCGGGACCTACGAAGACATTCGCAATCCATTCGCGGCACTTGGCCTGAGAGACGACGAGCGTGAGTTGCTGGATCCCGCCAGCGAACAGGGCGGTATTCCCGAACTCAGCGAATGGTTCGCTGGCCGCAACGCGAGCATCATCGGCGGCGTGGAGTGGGCGCCACGGGATTCGCGCTGGTCGGTGCAGCTCGAGCTGGATGGTAACGACTACAAGTCTGAGCCGGCGACCGAGCCGATCGAGGTCAAATCCCGCGTCAATGTCGGCATGCGCTACCGCTTGCCCGGCAGCTGGTTTGCCAGCCTGGCTGTTGTTCGCGGGGACACTGTGATCGGGCAGATCGGGCTTGCCCCGCAGATGGGCAATGATCACTCGCCATCGGAGCGCTTCCAGCCTAGGGGCGCCAGTCACCTGCTGATCCCTGCATATCAGCCCAAGGGGCCGAAAGCCGACACCGTCGAAGGTGCGGCACAGTGGTTCAAGCACCTGCAGAGCTACAGCATTGCGCCGCATGCGGCGAACTATGACGCCGGGACCGGTACGCTGAGTCTCTGGGAGACGAACGGTCTCACCGACCAGAGTCTTGATGTGCTGCGCACAGCAGGACGCGCGAGCCTGGCGTTCATGCCCAATGACGCAAAGCGGCTGGAAGTGATTGAAGTGGCTGCCGGGATGGAGGCACTGAGTCTGACGGCCGACCGTGATGTGCTGGATGCCGAGGCGCGTGAGCAGGTCTCGCTTGATGAGCTCAGGGCCCATGTGCAGCTGGCTTCGAGGGCGTCGGTTCCGCGGCTTCAGGCCACGTATCCTGATCTGCTCGAGTACCCGACCTGGGCTTGGGGGGTGTCTCCCGGCCTGCGCCTGAACATTGGAGGTATCGACGGCTTCGCTCTGGGCGACCTCAACCTGAAGCCCTATGCGAGCCTGCAGATCGCCCGGGGTCTGAGCGTCACAGGCTCATTGGGTGTGAAAGTCGCGGGCAATCTGGACGAGGTCACCTACCGTGATTCAAGCGACCTGCCCGAAGTGCGCAGCGACCTCGCGCTGTACCAGTCGTCCGGCAGCAACCCCTATCTCGACACGCTGGAAACAAATTACGTCTTCCCGCTGGGGGAGGATCTGTTCGGGCGCGTCTCGGCAGGTATTTTTGAATCGATGTACGGCGGCGTTGGCAGCGAGATCCTGTATCGCCCGTTGTCGAGCCGACTGGCCTACGGCATCAACGTCAACTACGTGCGCAAGCGCGACTATGACCAGCGCTTCGAGTTTCTCGACTATGGCGTGGCTACCGGGCACTTCACCGTCTACTACGACACGCCTTTCCATGGCTTGCGGATCAAGGCCAGCGCGGGCCGGTACCTTGCCAAGGATGTGGGCGTGACACTGGATGTCTCGCGCGAATTCCGCAATGGTCTGGTGATTGGTGCGTTCGCGACCAAGACCGATGTCTCGTCACAGGAGTTCGGCGAAGGCTCGTTCGACAAGGGGATCTACCTGAACATCCCGTTGTCCGAAATCTTTCCGGATGCTGCGAGCGGAGCCGCCACCTTCGCGTACCGCTTCCTGACCCGCGACGGCGGGCAGAAGGTGCAGGACGGACGCTCTCTGTACGGCATTGTCGGCGGCTACAATGCGAGACAGCGTTATGAGGACTAGGCGCAGCGGCGTGGTGGCATGGCTCGCACTGGCGCTGGCGATCAGTGGTTCACTGGCTGGCTGCACGACGATCTCGACGGTTTCTGACAGCCCGATTTTCGGCGATGAACCGCCGTCGCAAACCGGCAACGCGATCGCCAATCTCGCGACGATGCCGTTCGCCAACGCTTATGTGCAGGCGGGGACGAAGTTCGATGCGCTGGTGCTGCTGGGCATGGTCGGGCCCGGTCCGCTCGAAACCTGGTACGGCACAAAGGGGCTAACCGTGATTATCGACGACGCCCGCGTGCTCTACACGCGTGGCCTGCCGGAGACGAACATTGCCGAGAGCGTCGATGCCGGCGTAGTGGTGGACTACAGGCGTCTGGATTGTGGGCGCGGTCGCGTCCATCTTGCGATGCCGACGCTGCGCTACAACCGCCTGGAGGGTGAGCGCGAATACTTTCCCGAAATCACCGAAAGCCTGAAATGTACGGTCGAAGCGCTGGTTACGCCGGGTTTTCTCGGCGATGCCCTGCGTGTTGATGAAACCATCGTGTTCCCACCGCACAAAAAGCTGCAGCAGCGCACGCGCTGGCTGCATCCGGGCACCGGGCAGTTGCTGCGTCTGCAGTACGGACCAAGTCCGTACTACCCGGAGATCGACATCCTCTGGCTCAAGGTGGCCAGACGAGTGCATTGATCCGGCTCCAGTTGCGAGCTGCAGCTGGGAGCGCCTGACCCGGTTCTGATGCGTTCGGCGTAGTGCGGTGAAAGTGTTGCCCCGCATGGCCCAAACCCGGACAATACGCGCCCCAATCAGTACCCATTCCCCCTGCCGGAAAGCCTCATGCCGACCCGTTTCGAGCTGGCCAACGCCATCCGTGTCCTTGCGATGGACGCCGTTCAGAAGGCCAATTCGGGTCATCCGGGCATGCCGATGGGCATGGCGGACATCACCGAAGTGCTGTGGAACGATTTTCTTTCCCACAATCCTGCCAACCCGGCCTGGGTCAACCGTGACCGTTTCGTCGTCTCCAACGGCCATGGCTCGATGTTGCTGTACTCGCTGCTGCATCTGGCCGGCTACGACCTGCCGCTGGATGAGCTGAAGAATTTTCGCCAGCTGCATTCGAAGACCCCGGGGCATCCCGAGCATGGCCTGACGCCGGGCGTCGAAACGACGACCGGTCCGCTCGGCCAGGGTCTGGCGAATGCAGTCGGCATGGCGATGGCCGAACGCGTACTCGCTGCGCGCTTCAATCTTGCCGGGCACAACGTCGTCGATCACCACACCTACGTGTTCGTCGGCGACGGCTGCCTAATGGAAGGCATTTCGCACGAGGCCTGCTCGCTGGCCGGTACGCTCGGCTTGAACAAGCTGGTTGCGCTGTACGACGACAACAATATCTCGATCGATGGCGAAGTCGAGGGCTGGTTCCGCGACGACACGCCGGCGCGCTTCGAGGCTTACGGCTGGCAGGTGATCCGCAACGTCGACGGCCACAACCCGAACGAAATCAAGAAGGCGATCGAAACCGCGCGCGCCTCCAGCGACAAGCCGACGCTGATCTGCTGCAAGACCATCATCGGCTTCGGCTCGCCGAATCTGCAGGGCAAGGAAAAATGCCACGGCGCGCCGCTCGGCGATGCCGAGATCAAACTGGTGCGTGAGCAGCTCGGCTGGACTGCCGGGCCGTTCGAAATTCCGGCTGCGGTGCAGACCGCTTGGGACGCGCACAGCGCCGGCGCTAAGCGCGAGGCCGACTGGAACACGCGTTTCAAGGCCTATGCCACCGCGCATCCGCAGGACGCCGCCGAGTTTGAGCGCCGGATGCGCGGCGAGCTACCCGCGGACTGGAAGCAGACCGTTGCCGCCCTGCTCGCCGACAACGCCAAGCAGGACAAGCCGAACGCAACGCGCAAGGTCAGCAAGGCCGTGCTCGACGTCGTTGCCGCGAAGCTGCCGGAACTGTTCGGTGGTTCGGCCGACCTGTCGGAATCCAACTGCACCGATTTCAAGGGACACAAATCGCTGCGCCGCGGCGCGCTGGCCGGCAACTACGTCAACTACGGCGTCCGCGAATTCGGCATGTCGGCGATCATGAACGGCGTTGCGCTGCACGGTGGCCTGATTCCCTTCGGCGGCACCTTCCTGGTGTTCTCCGACTACGCCCGCAATGCCCTGCGCATGGCGGCGTTGATGAAACAGCGCAACATCTTCGTGCTGACGCATGACTCGATTGGCCTCGGCGAAGACGGACCGACCCATCAGGCGGTTGAACACGTGTCGTCATTGCGCCTGATTCCGGGCATGCACATGTGGCGCCCAGCGGATGCATTCGAGACCGCGGTGGCCTGGACCGAAGCAATCGGCCGTGTCGACGGCCCGAGCGCAATCGCGCTGTCGCGCCAGAACCTCGCGCCGAACGCGCACCCGGACGCGCATCTGACCGATGCTCGCCGTGGCGGGTATGTGTTGTGGGAGTCGTCGGCCAATCCGGAATTACTGCTGATTGCGACCGGTTCGGAAGTCGAGATCGCGATGGCCGCAGCTCGCCAGCTCGCCGAAGGCGGTCGCCGCGTACGCGTCGTGTCGATGCCCTGCGCCGAAGTGTTCCTTGCGCAGGATGCAGCCTACCGCGAAAGCGTGCTGCCAGCGGCTCAGCGCAAGCGCATCGCGATCGAGGCCGGAATCACGTTGTACTGGCGCGCCTTCGTCGGTCTCGACGGGGAGGTCATCGGTGTCGACCGCTTCGGCGAATCGGCGCCGGCGCCGCAGGTCTACAAGTATCTCGGCGTCACTGCCGAAGCCGTGCTGGCCAGCGCGGCGCGCCTGTTGGCGTAAAATGCGGCCCGCTTTTACCGGGCTGAAAGTCCGGGTCTTGAACGGCAGGTGCGCCGCGTTGCACCGGTTGGTTTTAATGAGGATGGTCTGAAATGGCAGTCAAGGTTGGCATCAACGGCTTCGGTCGCATCGGTCGCAATGTGCTGCGCGCCGCTGTGCAGAATTTCGCTGGCGATATCGAGATCGTCGCGATCAACGATCTGCTCGAACCGGATTACCTCGCCTACATGCTGCAGTACGACTCCGTGCACGGCCGCTTCAAGGGCGAGATCGCAGTCAAGGACGGCGCGCTGTTCATCAACGGCAAGAAGATCCGTCTGACCCAGGAACGCGATCCGGCCAACCTCAAGTGGGGCGAAGTCGGCGCCGACGTCGTCATCGAGTCGACCGGCCTGTTCCTCGACAAGGCCACAGCGCAGAAGCATCTCGACGCGGGCGCCAAGAAGGTGCTGCTGTCGGCGCCGTCGAAGGACGACACGCCGATGTTCGTCTACGGCGTCAATCACAAGACCTATGCCGGCCAGACGATCGTCTCTAACGCCTCGTGCACGACCAACTGCCTCGCGCCGCTCGCCAAGGTCATCAACGACAAGTGGGGCATCAAGCGCGGCCTGATGACGACCGTGCACGCGGCTACCGCGACGCAGAAGACCGTCGACGGCCCGAGCAGCAAGGACTGGCGCGGCGGTCGCGGCATCCTGGAGAACATCATCCCGTCGAGCACCGGTGCCGCCAAGGCCGTCGGCGTCGTGATTCCGGAGCTGAACAAGAAGTTGACCGGCATGTCGTTCCGCGTGCCGACCTCCGACGTTTCGGTCGTCGACCTGACCGTGGAGCTCGAAAAGGAAGCCAGCTACGAAGAGATCAAGGCCGAGATCAAGGCCCAGTCGGAAGGTGCGCTCAAGGGCATCCTTGGCTACACCGAGGACAAGGTCGTCGCGACCGATTTCATCGGCGACGCGCGCACCTCGATCTTCGACGCCGACGCCGGCATCGCGCTCGACAAGACTTTCGTCAAGCTCGTGAGCTGGTACGACAATGAGTGGGGCTATTCCAACAAGTGCCTGGAAATGGTCCGCGTCATCGCGGCGAGCTAGCACCTGTGAGGCGGAAGGCGGGAGGGGTGAGGCGTAAAAGCTCTCACGCCCCCGCCTTCTGCTTTTCTGCCTCACCCCTCACTCCTCCCGCCTCACGAGAAATGCAATGACCGTCCTTCGCATGACCGACCTCGATCTCGCCGGCAAGCGCCTGCTGATTCGCCAGGATCTGAATGTGCCGATGACCAACGGCAGGATTACTTCCGATGCACGTCTGCGTGCCTCACTGCCGACGCTGAAGCTCGCGCTCGAACGTGGTGCATCGGTGCTGGTGATCTCGCACCTCGGTCGTCCGAAGGCCGGCAAGTTCGATCCAGATTCCTCGCTGACGCCGGTCGCGACCTGGATTGCCGAACACCTGGGCCTCAGCGTGCCGATCCTGACCAACTGGATCGACGGCATCGACCTGCAGCCAGGTCAGATCGTGCTCGGCGAAAACACGCGCTTTCTCAAAGGCGAGAAGGACGACAACGAAGAACTCTCGAAGAAGATGGCTGCGCTGTGCGACATCTACGTGATGGATGCCTTTGGTACCGCGCATCGCGCCGAGGCGAGCACGCACGGCGTTGCACGCTTCGCGCCTGTCGCCTGCGCCGGGCCGCTGCTCGCCGCAGAGCTCGAAGCGCTGGGCAAGGCGCTGGCGACACCGAAGCGCCCGCTTGCGGTGATCGTCGGCGGCAGCAAGGTCTCGACCAAGCTTGAACTGCTGAACTCGCTGGCCGACAAAGCGGATCAGCTGATCATTGGCGGCGGCATCGCCAACACCTTTCTGGCGGCGGCCGGCTACAACGTCGGCAAATCGCTGTACGAGAAAGACATGCTGGATACGGCCAGGGCGATCCTTGCCAAGATCAAGGCACGTGGCGGCGACATTCCACTGCCGGAAGACGTTGTCGTCGCCAGCGAGTTCTCTGCCGAGGCGCGTGCCGAAGTGCGTCCGGTGGATGAAGTCGAAGCCGACGAGATGATCCTCGACATCGGCCCGAAGACGCGCAAGACCCTCGCCGCGCTGTTGAAGAACTGCGGCACAATCGTCTGGAACGGCCCGGTCGGCGTGTTCGAGTACGACAGTTTCGCCGGCGGCACCAAGGCGATTGCCGAGGCGATCGCCAACTCCAGCGCGTTCTCGCTGGCGGGCGGCGGCGACACGCTGGCGGCGATCGACAAGTTCCAGGTTGCCGACAAGCTCGGCTACATCTCGACCGGCGGCGGCGCATTCCTCGAGTTTCTTGAAGGCAAGGTCTTGCCGGCAGTCGCGATGCTGGAGTCGCGCGCCAAGGGCTGAGTCTGTGACGCAATGCGCGCCTGGCTGCGGGGGCGCATTGCTGTTCCCTTGCCGTTCGCCCCGGAGCGGCACATCATCCTTGGGCCTTTCTCCGCGGGGATTGACCATGCGCCCGAGCTTCATCGCAGCGTGCCTGCTGGCCGCAGTGACCCTCACTGCCCATGCGCAGGAGGACATCCCGCCGTTCGACACTTACGTTTCCGATCCGGCTGGTGTTTTAGGCCCAGAACTCATCCCGACAATGGAGATGATGTTCATGCAGGTCGCCGAAAGTGGAGGCGCTCGCATTGCAGTTCTCTCGGTCGCCGACCTGCAGGGCGAGCCTGCCGGTCAGTACGCATTGCGCGCTCTTTATGAATGGAAGGCTGGCGATGGCGGAACTCGAAGCTCGCTGTTTCTGCTCGCCCCGGACGGGGTCGTAGCGCTCGCGACAGGGGGTGAGCTTCTGCCCCGCATGAGTCGGGCCGAAGCCGAGGCCACGCTGGTTGAGACGCTGTTGCCGACCGCCGCTCAGGTCGATCTGACGACTGCCCTGCTCAATGCGGCCCAGTCGGTGATGGTGAGTCTGATGAGCGAGGAAGGCGGCCCGACCGGTGACCCCTTTGCGGTCGTTGCGCACTTTGGCCCAGACGGCAGTCCGGAATTGATGGTGGAGGATGACGAATTCGATCCATCGACGGCTGCAGCAACCGACAGCCCGGAGTTCAACCTCGATCCGGAGTTGTGGATCAACGAAATGACGACGGCCCTGAGCTTCGCCCTGCGCACCGCCGTTGACGATCCTGCCGCGTTCCTCGCCCGGGCCCATGGCGAGGCGCAAGCGCTGCCAGCGGTGCTGGATATGGCCTCCTCGCAGCCGACAGTGCCGGAGCAGGTCGTCGTCCGTCTGATCCTGCTGGGCGCGAGCCTGGTCCTGTGCGTGTTCGCCTGGCGCGTTACTCACAGCTCCATGGTGCTGCTCGGCGTCATCGGCGTGCTTGGCGGCCTCTGGCTCTGGCAGCTGAGCGGATTCGCCGAACTCGCGCTGTGCGTGATGCTGTTCGGCGTGCTGTTCCTGCCGCTGCTACGGCTGATGCGGCTATTGCTCACGCGCGCAGCGCGCAAGGAGCAGGATGAGCGCGGCAATACGACGGGGCCGTCGCAGAGCTATCAGGAATGGCTGGCGGCGCAGCAGCCCAGGTCCGGACAAGCTCCGCGCAAGGCCGTCAGTGCCGCGGTGCCGAAGCCAAAGACGTCGGTGTCTGCGACGGCACCTGCACCGGCGCCTCAACCTGGGTCAGATCGTCTGCCTGGCGGACTGATCGACAACCGTTCAATCCCGTCGAAGGGAGCTGCAGCAGGCGTCGGCACCAAGCTCGCCGGCGATCGCGAGCGTCTGCACAAGGCTGGCGTCGCGACGCCGGGCATCGACCAGCTGCTGCGTTCGCGCGCGGTGCTGGACGGCCTGAACAAGCGCAAGCTGCAGATGATCGCGATCGGTGGTTTCATTGCGATTGCCGTGTTCGGTCCGATCGCTGCGTTCGCACTGATCATCGTGGCCGTGCTGTGGGGTCGCACGCTGTGGGTGAAGGTCAAGCCGGCGAACCTCAGCACTGGCGAGTTCCTGAAGCAGGTCGCCAAGGAGGCCGAGGCGGCTTCCAAGCTGCCGCGAAACTGACGCAAAGGCCGCCCGGCCGCTGCGGCAGCGATGCTATGCTTTCGACCCCTTCCCGCTTGCCCCAAGGAATTCCCGTGCGCTTCGAAGGCACCCAGAATTACGTCGCCACCGACGATTTGATGATGGCGGTCAACGCCGCCGTGACGCTGCAGCGCCCCTTGCTGGTCAAAGGCGAACCAGGCACCGGCAAGACCCAACTGGCGCGTGAGATCGCGACCGCGCTCGACCGACCGTTCTACGACTGGGCGATCAAGTCGACGACCAAGGCGCAGCACGGCCTCTACGAATACGACGCCGTGTCGCGCTTGCGCGACTCGCAGCTCGGCAACGAGGGTGTCAAGGACATCCGCAACTACATCATCAAGGGCAAGCTGTGGGAGGCTTTTGACTGCGATGTGCCGCCGGTGCTGCTGATCGACGAGATCGACAAGGCCGACATCGAATTTCCCAACGACCTGCTGCGCGAACTCGATCAGATGGAGTTTTACGTCTACGAGACGCGCGAGACGGTCAGAGCGAGACATCGTCCGGTGATCCTCATCACCTCGAACAACGAGAAGGAATTGCCGGACGCGTTCCTGCGCCGCTGCTTCTTCCATTACATCCGTTTCCCGGACAAGGAGACGATGCAGAAGATCGTCGACGTCCACTTCCCGGACCTGAAGAAGAATCTGGTCAAGGAAGCGATGGAGGCCTTCTTCGGCCTGCGCGATCTGCCGGGGCTGAAGAAAAAGCCGTCGACCTCGGAACTGCTCGACTGGCTCAAGCTGTTGCTCGCTGAAGATATCGACCCGGCCGTGCTTCGCGAGAGCAGCACCAAGAAATCACTGCCGCCGCTCTACGGTGCGCTGCTGAAGAACGAAGCCGACGTGCATCTGTTTGAACGCGTGGCGTTCATGGCACGGCGCCAGAACTGAGCCGAAGCCCCTAGCTTGAGGGACAACCTCAGGCTAGCGCGAACGCGAGGTCGCGGACCAGATGGTTGGCAATTTCCTGCGACGTCGGCAGGCAGCGAACGGGCTCGTCGCTGCGAATGAGCCAGATGCCGTTGAGCGTGTGTTCCGGGTAGTCAGGGTGGCGCAGCGCCACTGTGATCATTCGTTGCGGGCCGCCCGGGTGTCGTTGAATGCGGATGATGACATCATTCGCTCGACGATTGACCTCGAAGTACTTGATACGCGGATCTCCTGATACCTTGAGCCGCAGTTCATCGGCCAGCTTGAGACAGGATTCCCACTCGCTGTGAATCTGCGCAATCGCCTGTTCGCGTTCACTGAGGTCACGCGCTCGATGCTTGCGGATTGACCCCACCAGTTCGTCAAGCATTGCCGTTTCCGGGGTGACCGGGGCAGTGTCAGTCGTCTGCTTGGCACTCACGCCGGTTCCTGCGGGGTCAGCCTGGAAGCGCAGGGCAAGAGAACCGATCTGAATCAGATCACCGTCCTTCAGCGGCACCTGATTGATTTCGCCGCCGTTCACGCGCGTGCCAGATTTGCTGCCCAGATCGGTCAGCACATATTGCCCTTGCACGAAACCGATTTCGGCATGCGCTGGGGCAACAGTTTTCTCGTCGATGACGATATTGTTGTTGGGCGCCTTGCCAATGGCCAGCACGAACGAGCCCAGGGCCCATTCGGTCACTTCCCCCTTACGCAGAAACTTCAGCTTTGCCATGCTCGGATGTACGCGATGAGTCGCGTCATTCTGAGTGGCAGAAAGCATTCAGGCAATGCGCCGTCTCAGGCGTTGCCTGCGAGTTGCGCGACGATGCCCGGATTCTCCAGTGTCGAGATGTCCTGGCTGATCTCCTCGCCCTTGGCGATCGTGCGCAGCAGGCGGCGCATGATCTTGCCGCTGCGCGTCTTCGGCAGGTTCTCGGCGAAGCGGATGTCGTCCGGCTTGGCGATTGCGCCGATGGCCTTGCCGACCCAGTCACGCAGTTCGCGCGCAAGTGCTTCGGCTTCGGCGCCGGTCGGGCGCTCTCCGCGGCAGATCACGAACGCAAACACCGACTCGCCCTTGATCTCGTGTGGGCGGCCGACAACCGCGGCTTCAGCAATGCGCGGGTGTGACACCAGCGCGCTCTCGACTTCCATCGTGCCGAGGCGATGACCAGACACATTGAGCACGTCGTCGACGCGGCCCATGATCCAGTAGTAACCATCCTCGTCGCGATGGGTCGAATCGCCAGCGACGTAGTAGCGATTGCCGAACTGTTCCCAGTACGTCTTGATGTAGCGCGGGTTGTCGTTCCAGATCGTGCGCAGCATCGACGGCCAGGGCTTCTTGATGACCAGATAACCGCCTTGATGCTCGCCCGTGACCAGTTCACCGGCTTCATCGACGACATCGACCGCAATGCCGGGCAGTGGCTTGGTGCAGGAGCCGGGCTTGGTCGGCACTGCGCCCGGAACCGGCGCGATCATGATGCTGCCGGTTTCGGTCTGCCACCAGGTATCGACGATCGGCAGACGCTCGTTGCCGATTACGCGGTGGTACCACATCCAGGCTTCGGGATTGATCGGCTCGCCGACCGAACCAAGCAGGCGCAGCTTGGACAGATCGTACTTGCGCGGCCAGTCCTCGCCGAGCTTCATCAGCGCACGGATCGCGGTCGGCGCGGTGTAGAAGATCGTCACGCCGTGGGTTTCGCAGATCTTCCAGAAGCGCCCGGCATCCGGCACGGTCGGCGTGCCTTCGTACATCATCACCGTCGCGCCAGCCGACAGCGGGCCGTAGGCGACATAGCTGTGGCCGGTGATCCAGCCGACGTCGGCGGTGCACCAGAACACGTCGTCGTCACGCAGATCGAAGACCCACTGCGCGCTGAGTGTCGCGCCGAGCAGATAGCCGGCGCTGGAATGCTGGATGCCCTTGGGCTTGCCGGTCGAGCCGGAGGTGTAGAGCAGGAACAGCGGGTGCTCGGCCTCGATCCAGACAGGGTCGCAGAGGTCGCTTTGATCGGCGAGCAGTTCGTGCCACCAGCGGACGCGACTGCCGCTGAACGGGATGTCATGACCAGTGCGCTTGAGCACGATTACATGCTCGATACTGGCGCAGCCTAGGGCGAGGGCCTCGTCGACCGCCTGCTTGAGCTCGACGATCGTGCCGCCGCGATGGCCGCCATCGGCGGTGATCAGCAGCCGCGCGCCGGCGTCCTCGATGCGATCCTTGAGTGACGCCGCCGAGAAACCACCGAACACCACCGAATGAATCGCGCCAATGCGCGCGCACGCCTGCATTGCGATCACCGCTTCCGGCACCATCGGCATGTAGATGACAACGCGATCGCCCTGCGTGATGCCGAGCGACTTCAGGCCGTTGGCAAGCTTGCAGACTTCCGCGTGCAGCTGCTTGTAGGTGTAGGTGCGGATGTCGCCGCGCTCGCCTTCGAAGCGGATCGCGATCTTGTCGCCACGCTCGCCCAGATGGCGGTCGAGACAGTTGGCCGAGACATTGAGGCGGCCGTCGGCAAACCAGCGATAGTTCGGCGCTTTGCTGTCGTCGAGCACCTGCTTGAACGGCGTCTGCCAGCCCAGCGCCGAACGCGCCTGGTCGCCCCAGAAGCCGGTGTGATCGGCTGCGGCGGCAGCGTGGAGCGCATCGAGACGTTCAGCATTCAGCCGCGCCCGTGCGACAAAGTCCGACCTAGGCTCGAACACGCGGGTTTCGGTGAGGATGGACTGAATCTTCTCGTTGCTCATCGATGCCTCCTCAGGCGCTCGGGTCGGCATCGAGGCAATGCCGGGGGGCGGTCCTTATGGCATGGGCGGGGGAGCCTCGTCCAGCGCCATTCACCTCTGCGAAGCAGTGCTGCTGGGTGGCGACAAATTGCCCACAGCTTGCGCGCCAGGAATGGCAAGGGCGGTAATCCAGAATCTCCCCCTCGGGCGCATTTCTTGCTCCCATACCCATCCCTGCGCTGTTTCTGGTGGGTTTTTGTGAATCGACATCTGGATCAGGCAATTGCCCCCCTCAACCATCTCGAAAAATTCATGACGGTGGTGTAAAAATACTGGTAGTCCGGTCGCTTTCCCTCCCTTAGGCCGGACAGTATTCGACCGCAGAGGTGCATCCCATAATCGGCATGCACTGATTGCGGTCTTTTTTTGGGTCCGCCAAAGCGGATAATGTCGCGGTGCACTACCAACATCGCTATCACGCCGGCAATTTTGCCGACGTCTTCAAACATATCCTGCTGGTCAGCCTGCTTGACGCGCTCAACGCCAAGCCGGCGGCGTGGTGCTATCTCGAAACCCATGGCGGGGCGGGGGACTACGACCTCAGCGACAGCGCCGCCCAGCGCACCGGCGAGGCCCAGCTTGGCATTGCCCGCCTGTGGGCGGCCCGGCCAGTGGCCCTGGAGCGCTATCTGGCGTTGATTGCGCGCAACAACCCAGGGGAGGCGTTGCGTCACTATCCAGGCTCACCGCTGTTCGCGCTGAATCTGGCGCGCGAGCAGGACCGCCTCATCGTCTGCGAGAAAGTTCCGGCGATTGCCGCGGAACTGCGCGCAA
>JALYJV010000288.1 GCA_030775105.1 Pseudomonadota bacterium
TTGCAGGCATGTAGCCGAGAGTGTGCACCTGCAATCTCGCCTCTCACTGTCTGCGAGTCCACATAGTCCTGCGCGACCTTTTTTAAAAGGTTTTCTTTTTGTTTCACGACCCATAGTCACACACGGAGACGTGAATCGTGCCCTTATGAGCGGTACCGCACAGACCGATCATTCATCTGGAGGTGCGCGTTTTTGAGCAATCGGTTGAGCCCCGAGATTGGCGGCGGGTGCCCGTGCATGAATGGCGGTCGGTTGAATCAAAGCGCACCCAGCCGATCGATTCGCGATCACTCTCCGGACCGCCTCCAGGACGCACCCCTCAGCTCTTCTCGACTTTCGATACCGCTTGGCGGCCTCGGCTCGTTCAGTGACGCCTGCGTCGCTCAACGCACCGACGAGCTATGTACTTGGGCCGATGGTGAACGGTATGGCGGCTTTCCTGCCGCCGATTCAGCCATGAAACGCACGGAACAACGCATGTCCAGATCAGATACCGTCAAGGTACTCAACCGGCTCATTCAACTGTCATATGACGGCAGGCTGGGATTCGCAACGGCCGCGGGAGAATCCGTCAGAACTGACCTGAGAACGATCTTCGAATCGCGCGTTGTCGAGTATGGCAACCACGCGACTGAACTGAAGCGGCTTGTCGAGTCCATCGGCGGCACACCGAAGACCACGGGAACCGTTGCGGCAACGCTGCGCCGTCGCTGGCGCCATTTCAGAATGAGGGCCAACCACTCCAACAGGTCCGTGCTCGAGGCGATGGAGTCTGCAGAAGGCACTGCCATGTCGACCTATGCGAGGGCGCTGACGGCCTCGCTGCCGCAGCAGTTCCAGACGGTCGTCCAGCGGCAACATGACCGCACTGTGCGCAATCACGCCATAGTCCGGGATCTGCGCAACAGCGCCCGGATATCGAGTAGTCCATCTCTCTCTGGGCGGCGCTGCTCGCATCGACTCTAAGCGTCTGAACGCACGGACATCAATCTGGTTTTCCTGTACGCCTGTTTCATGCTGCCGGGTTTTAGCAGTGTTGCCGTACAGTGATCAGGAGTTCATCCATTGTCAGAAGTCCCCCAAGAGAATCGCCTGCTGGCAGGTCTTTCTGATTCAGAACATGAGCGCCTGCTTCCCAACCTGGAACTCGTGAGGATGAATTTGGGTGAGGTGGTCTACGAGCATGGCGTCAAGCTGAACTATGCCTACTTCCCGATCGATTGCATCGTTTCTCTGTTATCGGTGATGGACAACGGCGACTCCTCTGAAATCGGGATGATCGGAAACGACGGCGTCGTCGGCATGTGCCTGATCCTCGGAGAAGGGGTGACGACGGGCCGCGCAGTAGTTCAGAGCGAAGGCAATGCCTTGCGGATGAAAGGAGAGCTTCTGAAAACGGAGTTCGCCCGCGCGGGACACATGCAGCAGGTGTTGCTGAAGTACCTGCAAGCCTCGCTTTCGATGATTTCTCAAACTGCGGCATGCAATAAGCACCATTCGACAGCTCAGCAACTCTGTCGCTGGTTGCTTCTCGGTCTTGATCGCTTACCTGGCAACCGACTCTTCATGACCCAGGGCTTGGTAGCCAACATGCTTGGTGTCCGTTGGGATGTGGTGACCGATGCGACCGGTGCGTTGGAAGCAGACGGACTGATCACCTTCACCCGCGGCACGTTCACCGTGCTGGACCGCATCCGCCTGGAGCGAGCTGCCTGCGAATGTTATGCGGCGGTCAAGCACGAGTTCGATCGCTTGTTGCCGGACCAGCGGGGGCACGCCCCCAGAGAAACTGGCTGAGTACCTCGGGCCGGGAACATTCTGCGTACCGGCATCAGGGCCTCATAAGTGCGTGAACGTACCGACGGCGCCCAGGCAACCCCCTAACGTCGGCGATTCATCCACCCGCATTCGCCTCACTTCGAGAGACGGCGGGAATCACCAAGAGGTCATCATGAGCAAGACATATGAGAAGGGCGACAAGCACACAAGCGGTCGTGGGCCGATTGCCAAGCCCAGATCGAGCGCCGGTAAAACGTCCTACGGCATCGTTCAGGCAATGCCTGATGCGTCAGCCGAGCAGGAAGTTCACCAGGTGATGCCGGAAGACACCATCAAGAATCCAAACGGTGTCCCAGCCGTCAGGGTCAACGGTATGCCGCTACCCGGGAAAACCAGGAACAGCCAACCGCAGAACCGCACATGAGCGCGCCGAGCGTGGACGCCCTCAAGGGCAAATGGAAGCAACAGGTCGGCTCGGCCAAGATCGCCTGGGGAAAACTGACCGAGGACGAGCTGCTCAAGTCCGAAGGTCACACTCAGAAGCTGGCGGGCCTGGTCCAGGAACGCTACGCGGTGTCGCGCGATGAAGCCGACAAACAGGTCAAGAGCTTCTTCGACAAGATCTAGTCCTGAGCTCATTGTGCGCCCACCTTTCCGCCCACGTTCTCCCCGCGTCGCGGATCGGTGGGCATTTATGCACGGGGGAGTTCGCAATCAGCGATCTCCGGCAGATCGCGACAGGCAGATCCAGGGCGACGGTCAACCACCCCCGGCTGCTCTGGCGACGAATGAGAAGCAGGAGCAGGCCAGATGAGCAAGATCGTACCGGTACTGCTTGCAGGTGGGGCGGGAACCCGGCTATGGCCATTGTCTCGCGAACGATATCCGAAGCAGTTCCTGAAGCTGTCCGGGGAACACTCGCTTCTCCAGCAGACTGCCCTGCGAGCGGTTGGCGTCGACGGCGCGCTACCGCCGATTGCAGTGTGTGGAGAACACCACCGCTTCATCGTTGCCGAGCAACTGCTCGACGCGGGGATACACCACACCACCATCATTCTTGAGCCGGAGGGTCGCAACACAGCGCCTGCGGCTGCGGTTGCGGCGCGCTATGTTGCCGAGAAACATGGCCCACAGACCTTGCTGCTGCTGATGCCGGCGGATCAGCTGATCGCTGATCCTGAATCGCTCAGAGTGGCCGTTGGCCTGGCGGCAACGCCAGCGACGCTTGGAAAGATCACCGCCTTCGGAGTTCGCCCCACCCGGCCCGAAACGGACTACGGCTACATCAAACCCGGCGCACTGCTGGGGCCCGGCGTGTTGGCGATTGATTCATTCATCGAGAAACCCGATGCCGACCGGGCGCAAGATATTGTCGATGGGGGTCAACATTTCTGGAACAGTGGCATGTTTCTATGCCAGGCCGGGGCTTTCCTCGATCAGCTACGGCAGTTCGAACCTGAAATGTGTGCTGCCGCAGGCGAAGCTGTCGTTCGAAGCCGTCGCGATCCGGACTTCATCCGCCTGGATGCAGAAGCGTTCAGCCAGATGCGTGCCGTATCGATCGACTACGCTGTGATGGAGAGGACCTGCGACGCCGCGGTGGTTGTTCTGGATGCGGGTTGGGATGAAGTCTCCAGCTGGCGCTTCCTCGACGAGCTTCCAAAGGACGCTTGTTACAACGGCGTGCGCGGCGACGTCATGCTCGAATCCGCCAACAACAATCTCGTCCACGCCCAGTCGCGTCTGGTGGTGCTGGTCGGGGTCGACAACCAGATTGTCATCGAGACCCAGGACGCCGTATTCGTGACGACACGCGATCACGCACCCGGCATCAAGGACGTGGTCGCCCAGCTTCTGGCGCGCAAGCGCAGCGAAGCGCTGGAGCATCCGCAGGTCTATCGACCGTGGGGAACCTACGAATCAATCGGGGCAGGTACGCGATTCCAGGTCAAGAGAATCATCGTCAGACCCCATAGAAAGCTGTCGCTGCAACAGCACCACCATCGCGCCGAGCATTGGATCGTCGTCAAAGGCACGGCGCAGGTCACCTGTGGCGACCAGGTCTACCTTCTGCACGAGAATCAGTCGACCTACATCCCCTTGGGCGAGAAGCACCGCCTCGAGAATCCGGGCGTGATTCCCCTTGAGTTGATCGAAGTCCAGTCCGGCCCTTATCTCGGCGAAGACGATATCGTCCGGTTCGAAGACGCCTATGGCCGTGCCGGAGCGACTCTCCAGGACCCCGCACAAGCCATCTAGTCACTCTGTGCTGCACCGTACAGATA
>JALYJV010000289.1 GCA_030775105.1 Pseudomonadota bacterium
GACTCATACCCTGATGCCAGCGCGGCGCATCGCCGCTAAACTGCGGCGCCTTCTCCCGAGTTGATCTGCGCCATCGTGAAACAAGTGATCGTCTATACCGATGGTGCCTGCAAGGGCAATCCGGGGCCTGGTGGCTGGGGCGTGCTGCTCGAGTTCAATGGTCAGCAGAAGCGCTTGCACGGGGGAGAGTTGCAGACCACCAACAACCGCATGGAATTGATCGCGGCGATCAGCGCCCTCGATGCGCTGAAAGAGACTTGCAAGGTCACGCTGTACACCGATTCTTCGTACGTCATGCAGGGATTGACCGAGTGGCTGCCGAACTGGAAGGCGCGCGGCTGGCGCACGGCGAGCAAGCAGCCGGTCAAGAATCAGGACCTGTGGCAGCAGCTTGATGCTTCTGCGGCGCGGCATCAGATTGACTGGAAGTGGGTCAAGGGCCATAGCGGTGATCCGGGCAATGAAGAAGCGGATCGCCTGGCCAACGAAGGTGTGCTCGCAGCATTGGCCCAGGGGAAAAAGTAGTGCGCCAGATTGTTCTGGATACCGAAACCACCGGCCTCGAGGTCGAGCAGGGCCACCGTGTCATCGAGATCGGCTGCGTCGAGTTGTTCAATCGCCGGCCCAGCGGTAACAACTTTCATGAGTACCTGCACCCCGAGGACAAGGACATCGATCCGGGTGCGGCCGAGGTACATGGCATCACGCTGAGCTTTCTGGCGGACAAGCCGAAGTTTCGCGAGTTGGCGGACAAGCTGTGGAACTACCTCAACGGCGCCGAGCTGATCATCCACAACGCCAGCTTCGACATCGGCTTTCTCGATCGCGAGTTCGCGCGTTGCGGAAAGGACAAGAAGATCAACGCAATCTGCACGATCACCGATACCGTCGCGATGGCCAAGCGCCTGCACCCGGGGCAGCGCGTGAATCTCAATGCACTGTGCCGCCGCTACGAGATCGATACTTCGCATCGAGAATTGCACGGCGCCTTGCTCGATGCGCAGTTGCTCGCGGACGTCTATCTGGCGATGACCGGCGGCCAGAGCCGGCTTGGCCTGGACGATCCGGGTACTGCGTCGGCGAGCCGCTCACGCTTTGTCGATCTGCTCGGCGCCAGCGATGCTGAATTGCCGGTGATCAATGCCAGCGCCGATGAGATGGAAGCGCACCGCGCCCGTCTGAAGAAAATTGCCGGCAAGGGCAAGTGCTTGTGGCCTGAGGATCTGCCCCAGACCTGAGAACAGGTCCTGAGGTTTATGCGCGCGCGAGCGCGCTGATCACCTGGAAATATGGTGGCCGCGTTTCGCGGGAACTGATCCGGCAATACTCGACGTTGAGCTTGCAGCCGCTCATCAGCTTGCGCAGAGTCTCAGAGGTTATGCCCAGATTGAGGTGATCGAACGAACGCATGGTCTGCTCATGCGGATGTTCGGCGAGCGCGGCAACGATCAGGCGCCCGCCCGGCTTGAGCAGGCGTCGCGCTTCCTGCAGCACCTTGCGCGGATCGCGCGTGTACGACAGCGCGTGCATCAGGAATACATGATCGTAAGCGCCACTCTCCAGGGGCAGCGCGTGCATGTCGGCTTCGCAGAAGCTGACGTTCTTCAAACCGGAGAGGCGCTTGCGCGCGGCGGCGATCACGGTCGCGCTGACGTCGACGCCGGTGACAGACGTCGCGCGTTCGGCAATCAATTCGGACAGCACGCCGTCGCCGCAGGCAACATCGACGACATCACCCAATGCCAGCAAGCCGATCAGCGAACGTGCGGTCGCTTCCCAGGTGCGACCCGGTGAGTAGTGCAGATCCATACGACCGGCGACGGACTCGGCCCAGGTCTGACCGTGCTTGCGCTCGGCAATGACCTGCTCTGCACTTTCGCGGTCGACACGCAGTTGTGCGTCATCGAGACGCGGACGCAGGGCTGCCCACAGGCTGGCGGCTTCGCTGTCAGCGCCGGTCATCGAATACAGCGCGGCGTTGCCACTGCGCTTGTCGTGCACGAAACCGGCCCGCTTGAGGCGGGCGAGGTGGGTGGAGACGCGGCTTTGCGTCAGCGAAGTGACCTGGGTCAGCTCGGCGACGCTGAGCTCGTAGTGTTCGAGCAGCAGCAGCAGGCGCACGCGGCTGGCATCCGCCAGTACGGTGCAGATTTCGGTGCTCTGATCGAGCGACAGGCTCATGCGGATAGGCGGATGGAGAAGGGTCTGTCGCGCATTGTGCCGAGCGGCGCGGCAAACAAAAAGCCCGCCTTTCGGCGGGCAGGGAGCTAAGTAGTTTGCGCGCCCTGGTAGGCCGCGCAGGGGTCTGGTTCTAGTTGTTCGATGCGCTGTTGAAATCGCCCGGGGCTTCTGCCGGCATTTCGCCGGGCGCCAGGCCGAGTTCAGCCGCTTCTTTCTTGCCGGCCGAGGTCGCCAGGAAAGCGCGCGACAGCGGTGACGGGGTGATCGCAACCACGGCAGCTGCGGCGGCCGATACCTGTTGCTCCATTTTCAGCGCCTGTTCCTTGGCCTTGCGCTGAACGGAGCGCACGGCTTCGGCAACGCGGGCGATATCGTTTTTCACCGCGGCCTTGGCCTTGCCGATATCTTCCTTGGCGGTTTCCTTGACCTTGGTCGCGGTGTTCTGTGCTTTGGACGTGACCTTGCTGACTTCCGAACGGGCGTCAGCCTTGACCTTGGATGCGGCGGACTTGGCCGAGTCGGTCGCTTTCTTGACGCTGGCCTTGGCCGAGCTGACCGCACTCTTGGCTTTGGCCTTCAGTTGGGTTTGCACCTTGCTCTTGACCGGCGGCTTGGCAGCCGGCTTCTTCGCGGCCGCCTTCTTGACGGCAGGTTTTGCTGCTTTCTTGGCTGGAGCCTTTTTCGCCGCCGGCTTCTTTGCGGCAGCTTTCTTCACCGGAGCCTTCTTGGCGACCACCTTCTTCGTGGCGACCTTCTTCCCCGCAGCTTTCTTGGCAGGCTTTGCGCTGCCTTTCTTCGCAGACTTCTTCATGTGCGTGACGAGCTCCATACGTAAGTGGACCCATAGGGCCCACGTGAGGCACCCAAACCGGAGGTACCAATGCTTTGAATACGTGTGAGAGGCTGGCTGCGGGGGCTGCCGAGCAGGGGAGCAAACGAGACAAGGGAGCGCTGGACGGCAGGAACCCCCGGGCCGGACTGGGCCCGATCGGTACGACGCGCGGACTGCGGTGCTCTGGCAGTCATCCGTGATCCCTTGACTTTTTCCCCAAAAAGTTGTCCGGAGTGTAGGTGCGCCCGGCAAAGCTGTCAAAAAAATAACCAGATCTGGGCCGTCTCAGCTCGCGTAGTTGTGCATTGCCGCGGTTGTGAGGGCTGGTGTTTAGCGGCTGTCTACGATGCGCTTTGGCACAGTGCGCGCGGTTTGCCGCGCTGCAGCACGAGGGCTATGATTGCCGCCCTTTTCCCCGGCGCTGAGCAGGCCGAGCGGTTGGGTGCGCTGATGCGTTTGTGCACCTGAGTCGATCGGTCTCGCACAGCGCACCATTCCCATCCACAAGGTGACACTCCCATGTATCAAGGGCAGTCCATTCGAGTGAGCATGCTCGACGGCGGCATCGCCGAGCTGTGTTTCGACCGTCAGAACGACGCCATCAACAAGTTCGATGCGCGCACCGTGCAGGAACTCAAGGAAGCTGGCGAAACCCTGGCCAAAGCCAGCGGCGTCAAGGGTCTGATCGTGACCAGCGCCAAGGACGTCTTCATCGTCGGCGCCGACATCACCGAGTTCGGCAAGAACTTCCAGGCTCCGGAAGCCGAGATCGCGGCCTGGGCCTTCGAAGCCAACAAGGCCTTCAACGGCATCGAGGACCTGCCGTTTCCGACCGTCACCGTCATCAATGGCATCGCCCTGGGCGGGGGCTTCGAAATGGCTCTGTCGACCGACTATCGCGTCATCGCGACGACGGCGCAGGTCGGCTTCCCTGAGGTCAAACTCGGCCTGTTCCCGGGCTTTGGCGGCACGGTGCGTTTCTCGCGCCTGACCGGTGCCGACAACGCGATCGAGTGGATTGCCGGTGGCGGCCAGTTCAAGGCCGATGCCGCGCTGAAGATTCGTGCAGTGGACGGCGTCGTCACGCCGGAGCAGCTCAAGGCAGCGGCCATCGGCCTGGTCAATCAGGCGATCGAAGGCAAGTACGACTGGAAGGCGCGCCGCGCGCAGAAGACCGGTCCGCTCAAGCTAGACATGATCGAATCGATGATGGTGTTCAACACCTCGATTCCGTTCATCCAGAGCCAAGCCGGCAAGGCCTATCCGGCGCCGGTCGAAGCGGTCAAGGCGATCCAGAAGGGCGCATCCAAGTCGCGCGATGAAGCGCTGAAGATCGAAGGCGCCGGTTTTGCGAAGGTCGCCAAGACCACGGTCGCCGATGCGCTGATCGGCATCTTCCTCAACGACCAGTTCCTCAAGAAGAAGGCCAAGGGCTACATCAAGGCCGGCAAGAAGGTTGAGCAGGCTGCCGTACTCGGCGCCGGCATCATGGGCGGCGGCATCGCCTACCAGAGCGTTACCAAGGGCACGCCGATCATCATGAAGGACATCGCCGACAAGGCGCTGGACCTGGGCATGAACGAGGCGAACAAGCTGCTCGCCAAGATGGTCGAGCGCAAAAAGATGACGCCGGAAGCGGCCGGCAAGACGCTGTCGATGATCCGCCCGACCCTGAACTACGGCGACTTCAAGAACGTCAACGTCATCGTCGAAGCGGTCGTCGAAAACCCGAAGATCAAGAAGTCGGTGCTGGCCGAAGTCGAAGGCCTGGTCGGTGAGGGCACGATCATCGCGTCGAACACGTCGTCGATCTCGATCGACGATCTTGCGACCGCGATGAAGCGCCCACAGAACTTCCTCGGCATGCACTTCTTCAATCCGGTGCATCGCATGCCGCTGGTCGAAGTGATCTACGGCGAGAAGACTTCCAAGGAAGCGATCGCGACGATCGCCGCCTACGCCGCGTCGATGGGCAAGACTCCGATCGTGGTCAAGAACTGCCCGGGTTTCCTCGTCAACCGCATCCTGTTCCCGTACTTCGGCGGCTGGTCGATGATCCTGCGCGATGGCGCGGATTATCTGCAGGTCGACAAGGTCATGGAGAACTTCGGCTGGCCGATGGGCCCGGCCTACCTGCAGGACGTCGTCGGTATCGATACCTCGCACCACGTTGGTGACGTACTCGCCGAGGGTTATCCGGATCGCATGTCGAACAAGGAATTCAAGTCTGCGCTCGACGTGATGTATGAAGCCAAGCGCTACGGCCAGAAGAACGGCATCGGCTTCTTCAAGTACGAAGAAGACAAGAAGGGCAAGCCGAAGAAGGTGGTCGATCCGCAGACCTACGAACTGATCGGCTCGGTGCAGCCGAGCGGCAAGAAGGAGTTCACGGAAGAGGACATCATCGACCGTCTGATGCTGCCGATGATCATCGAAACCGTACGCTGCCTCGATGACGGCATCGTCGAATCCGCCGCCGAGGCCGACATGGGCCTGATCTACGGCGTCGGCTTCCCGCCGTTCCGCGGCGGTGCGCTCAAGTACGCCGATACGATCGGCATGAAAGTCATCCTCGAGAAATGCGCCAAGTTCGCGCAGCTCGGCAAGCTCTATGAGCCGACTGAGTCGATGAAGAAGATGGCCGCCGCAGGCACGACTTACTTCCCCAAGTAATTGGCGCGTAAGTCGACCTAACCCAGTATTGGAGAGTTGAAATGACTGAAGTTGTCATTGTTGATGCGGTTCGCACCCCGATGGGCCGCTCGAAGGGCGGCGCCTTCCGCAATGTGCGCGCGGAAACGCTGTCGGCCGAGCTGATCAAGGCGGTGCTCAAGCGCAATGCAGCGCTCAATCCTGCAGAAATCGAAGACGTGATCTGGGGCTGCGTGCAGCAGACTCTCGAGCAGGGCTTCAACATTGCCCGTAACGTTGGGCTCAAGGCCGGACTGCCGAACACCGTGCCGGGTCAGACGGTCAATCGTCTGTGCGGTTCGTCGATGAGCGCGATTCACATCGCGATGGCCTCGATCAAGGCCGGTATCGGTGACGTGTATCTCTGCGGCGGCGTCGAGCATATGGGCCATGTCGCGATGACCCACGGTTTCGATGGTGATCCGGAGCTGTCGGTTTCGCAGGCCAAGGCGGCGGCGATGATGGGTCTCACTGCCGAGATGCTGACGCAGACGCACCAGGTCTCGCGTGAGCGTCAGGACGAGTTCGCACTCGCCTCGCACCAGCGGGCCTACAAGGCCTGGAAGGACGGCAAGTTCAAGAACGAGATGGTCGGTATCCAGGGTCACGACGCCAATGGCGCGCCGATCCTCGTCGACTTCGACGAAGTGGTTCGTCCTGATGCGAACATCGCCGACCTCGCCAAGCTCAAGCCGGCTTTCAATCCGAAAGGTAGCGTTACCGCCGGCAACAGCTCGGCGATTTCCGACGGCGCCTCGTGCACGCTGCTGATGTCGGCCGACAAGGCCAAGGCTCTCGGCCTCAAGCCGATGGCGCGCATCGTCAGCGTCGCCGCTGCCGGTTGCAATCCGTCGATCATGGGCATCGGCCCGGTGCCGGCGACACAGAAGGCACTCAAGCGTGCCGGCCTGTCGATCGACAACATCGACTACTTCGAGCTCAACGAAGCCTTCGCTGCGCAGTCGCTGGCGGTGATGAAGGACCTCAAGCTGCTCGAGCGCATGGACCGCGTCAACATCAAGGGCGGCGCGATCTCGCTCGGCCACCCGCTGGGTTGCTCGGGTGCACGCATCACCGGCGCGCTGGCGCACGTGCTGCAGGAGCAGAACGCGCAGTTCGGCGTCGCCACCATGTGTATCGGCATGGGCCAGGGCGTCGCCACCGTGCTGGAGCGTCTCAACTGATCGACTGAGCTTCGTCGGTTCGCAGGAAAGGCCGGGCATTGCCCGGCCTTTTTGTTGCTGCTTGGGCCCTACGTTACCGGCTAGACTCCGCGCTAGCGCAAAATTGCCTGCCGCTTCTCCGTAACGATCATGCATAGCCCGCTCTCGATCTGTGAAGACTGCGACGCCGTGTTCGAGCGCCGGGCACTGGCGCGCGGCGAGGCCGCGTTTTGCGCGCGCTGCGGCTGCGAACTGTATCGCGGGCGGCATGTGAATCTTGACTCGATGCTGGCGGTGACGGTCGCGAGCCTGATTCTGTTCGCGCTGATGAACATCCTGCCGGTCGTGTTCATCAAGTTTGGCAAGACCGTTGCCAGCCCGACGGTCTGGGATGCGATTCTGGCGAGCTATGATGCTGGCATAGGGCTGGTCGCGGTCATCGTTGCAGTGTGCATGCTGGGGCTGCCACTGGTTCAGTTACTGCTGTACCTGTACGTATTGCCCCCGCTGCGCGCAGGGCGTGTCCCACGACACTTCGGGCTGGCGATGCGCGCACTGCGCCATGCACGACCCTGGAGCATGGTTGAGGTTTTTCTGGTCGGCGTGCTGGTGACTTCGGTCAAGCTGGCTAAGGATTTCGAACTGACGATTGGAGCCGGCCTGTATTGCATGGCGGCGCTGACCGTCATGCTGACCGTGCTGCTGACATTCACCCTGCACGAAATCTGGGAGCGCGCCGAGGAATGCAGTACATGACTGCGATGCCGACAGCGCGAATGCTGGGTATCGTTGCCTGCGGCAGCTGTGGCGAAGTGCACCAGTTGCCGTCGGGCACGCCGACGCGCCTATACTGCCTGCGTTGCCATGCGCGCATGTCTTCGCGCAAACCGAACAGCCTTGCGCGCAGCTGGGCGTTCCTGATTGCAGCGGCGATTCTGTACTTCCCGGCGAACCTGTTGCCGATGATGCGCACGGAAACCGTGCTCGGCGAACGCTCGGACACCATACTCAGCGGCATCGTGACCTTGTGGCGCTCAGGCGCCCCGGAGATTGCGATCATCGTGTTTGTCGCCAGTATCATGGTGCCGATCCTGAAGATCCTGGTGCTGGCCTTGCTGCTGCTGACTGCGCAGCACGGCTCGACCTGGAATCGTGCACAACGCACGAAGCTGTATCGCGCAATCGAGTTCATCGGCTATTGGTCGATGCTCGACGTGTTCGTGGTCGCGCTGCTGGTGGCGTCGGTGCATTTCCGCAACTTCGCCTATGTGTTTCCAAGCAGTGGCATCGTCGCGTTCGCGGTCGTCGTTGTACTGACGATGCTGGCGTCCAAGAGTTTTGATCCGCGGCTGATCTGGGATGATCAGCCGCCGAAGGAACGCCGGGGGCAACGCGGCGACCCGAATCACGTTAACCGGCCCTACCCATGAGTACTGCGCTGTGAGCACAACCGACTCATCGTTACCACCAGGCTGGAATCCTGATCGCCTGCCTTCGCCTCAGTTGGGTGCACCGCCGCGCTGGAAGCCGGCGCTGATCTGGATGGTGCCGGCAGTCGCGGCGCTGATCGCCATTGCGCTTGCCGTACGTGCGCTGCTGAATGCCGGCGTCGACATCTATATCGATTTCAAGTCGGCGACGGGGCTTGAACCCGGCAAGACCGAGGTGCGTTACAAGGACGTGCTGGTCGGCATGGTCAAGGGCATTACCCTGAGCGACGACCTTGAGTCGGTCAAGGTCCATGTCGAACTGGATCGGCGTGCGGAGAGTCTAGCGGTCGAGGACACGCGCTTCTGGATTGTGCGGCCGCGCGTTGACACCGGCGGCATCTCGGGCCTGGACACCTTGCTGTCCGGTGTCTATCTGAGCATCGATGTCGGTGAGTCCACGGTCAGACAGCGCAGCTACAAGGGGCTGGATACACCGCCGGCGGTGACCCGCGACAGCAAGGGCACCAGCTATGTATTGCACAGCACGAACCTCGGCTCTCTGGGACCCGGCTCGCCGGTCTACTTCCGGCGTATCGCAGTCGGTCGCGTCGGCGCGTATGAGTTGGACGCCAATGGCACAACAGTGACCCTGCAGATCTTCGTCGACGCGCCTTACGACAAGTTCGTCACCGAGAAGTCGCATTTCTGGAACGCCAGCGGCGTTGATCTTTCGATCAGCGCGAGTGGGCTGCAGCTCAACACGGAATCCCTGGCCAGTGTCGTCGCTGGTGGCATTGCGTTTGCGTCGAGCGAGAGCGGTACACAAGCCAGCGCCGGTACCGAGTACTGGCTGCACAAGGATCGCAAGGATGCGGAGGAGCGGCCGTCGGGGCCGCCGCTGCGCGTGGCGATGCGCTTCTCGGAATCCCTGCGCGGGCTTGCGGTTGGTGCGCCGGTCGATTTTCGCGGCGTGGAACTCGGCCAGGTCGATGTACTGGAGCTTGAATACGACGCCGAAGCCAAGCGTTTTGTCGGCAATGTGTTCGCAACGATCTATCCACAGCGTCTCGGCCACGGCTATGAAACCCTGCTGGCGTCGTCGGCGGACGCCAAGCTCAGCGATCGCGATCTGCTGTCCGGTCTGGTCCGTTCTGGCCTGCGTGCGCAATTGCGCAGCGGCAATCTGCTGACCGGTCAGCTCTATATCGCGCTCGACATGGTTGCCAAGCCAAGCAAGAACAGCCTGATCGCGATGTCGGACAAGCAGGTGCTCGGTATTCCGACCGAGCCCGGCAGTCTTGCGCAGCTGCAGACGCAGATTGCGACGGTGGTTGACGAGATCAGCCAGGTGCCGTTTGGCGATTTGGGGGTCGGGCTGCGCGACACGCTCGCAAGCACCGATGCCCTGATCAAGCGCCTTGACGGTGAACTGACGCCGGAAGCGACCAAGACCCTGGCGTCTGCGCGCCGTGCGATCGACGCTGCCAACAGCGGGCTGCTGGCTGGCGATGGTGGCCTGCAGCAGGACATGCGCCAGACCTTGAACGAACTCGAGCGGGCAGGGCGCTCGCTGCGCGCGCTGGCCGACTACCTCCAGCGTCATCCCGAAGCATTGATCCGCGGCAAGCGCGATAGCGATGACGAAGAAGTCGCGACCGAACCGGCCGCCCCTCCCCCGGTTGCCGCCGAGCCCGCCATCGCCACCCCAGCCACCACCCAGCCGGAGAGCGCCCCGTGATCTGCCTTCCTGTCCAGCGTGTTGCGCTACTGGTTGCGGCAGTACTGCTTGCTGCCTGCGCGAGTGCGCCGCCAACGGTGTTCTATACCTTGCTGGCGGCACCGTCGAAGGCGGCGGTCAGTACCGCGAAGCCGGATTTTGTGATTGAGCTCATGCCGGTAACGGTGCCTTCGCAGGTCGATGTGCCGCAATTGGTGATTCGGCGCGGCCCGGGCGAACTGGCGCTGGTTGAGTCACGCCAATGGGCTGCGCCATTGCATCGCGAACTCCGAACGGCTCTGTCCGAGCAGTTGAGCGGTACGCTGGGCGTGGCCGACGTGTACCGCCTTTCGGCGTCCGAGGGCGTGCCGGTGCTGAGGATCAAGGTCAATGTCAGCCGCTTCGAGGCGTGGCCGGCACAGCAGACCGTGCTCAATGCGACCTGGACGGTCAGTCAGCTGCCCACCGAGACTGCGGAGGCCAGGACCCTGACCTGCGGCTCGCAGATCAATCAGGTGGTCGGCGCAGGCTATGACGCACTCGTCGCCGGTTACCAGCAGGCAGTGCAGCGGCTGGCGGCTGAAATCGCCGCCGGGGTGCGCAATTTGCGCAAATCCGGGGCAAATGACTGTGCCGGGAGCGTCGCCGGATAATTTTTATTGCACTGCAGCATTGCGTAGCGGGCGCGGCCAAAAAACAGACTGAAAACAGGCTGTTTTTGCGGGTTCCGGCATGCAAGCGCGCGCTGAATTCGTCAGACTGTGGGCTTGAGCGCCTCCAGTGCACACTGCGCAAGGGGCGAAACTAGCCCCTAACGCGATGGTCATTTTGTGACCATCCTGGATGAGTTCCATGTCTACAACTGTGCCCGAAACAACCCCCGACTTCCGTTCGCTGGGGTTGCCGGAAGCCCTGCTCGCTGCCATTTCGAGCCTCGGTTACGAAGCCCCTTCGCCGATTCAGGCTGCCACAATCCCGCCCCTGCTCGAGGGCCGCGACGTGCTTGGCCAGGCGCAGACCGGTACCGGCAAGACTGCGGCGTTCGCGCTGCCGATTCTCGCCAAGCTCGATCTCAAGCAATCCGCTCCGCAGGCGCTGGTGCTCGCGCCGACACGTGAACTGGCGCTGCAGGTTGCCGAAGCTTTCCAGCGCTACGCGTCGAGCATGCCGGGCTTCCACGTGTTGCCGATCTATGGTGGTCAGAGCTACGACCCCCAGTTGAAGGCGCTGCGTCGCGGCGTGCACGTCGTCGTCGGCACGCCGGGTCGCGTAGTCGATCACATCAAGCGCGGCACTCTGCGTCTCGACAATCTCAGCCATCTCGTCCTCGACGAAGCCGACGAAATGCTGCGCATGGGTTTCATCGACGACATCGAGTGGATTCTCAGCCAGACGCCACCGAAGCGGCAGATCGCATTGTTCTCGGCAACCATGCCGTCGGTCATTCGCAAGATCGCGCAGACCCATCTGAACAATCCGACCGAAATCACAATCAAGGCCAAGACCACGACGGCGGCGAACATCCGTCAGCGCTACTGGCTGGTCAGTGGCACCAACAAGCTTGATGCGCTGACGCGCATCCTCGAAGCCGAACCGTTCGAGGCGATGATCATCTTCGCCCGCACCAAGCTCGCGACCGAAGATCTCGCGACCAAGCTGCAGGCGCGCGGCCTCGACGCTGCTGCGCTCAATGGCGACGTCCAGCAGGCGCAGCGCGAGCGCATTGTTGCGCGGCTGCGTGATGGCACGATCAACATCCTCGTCGCGACGGATGTTGCTGCCCGCGGTCTCGACGTCGAGCGCGTCAGTCACGTCGTCAACTACGACGTGCCGACCGACACTGAATCCTATGTGCACCGCATCGGCCGCACCGGCCGTGCCGGCCGCAGCGGTGATGCGATCCTGTTCATCGCGCCGCGTGAGCGTCACCTGCTGCGCGCGATCGAACGCGCGACGCGCCAGCCAATCGAATCGATGCCGCTGCCGAGTGCCGATCTCGTGAACGTCCAGCGCATTGCGCGCTTCAAGGAGCGCATCACGCAGACCCTGCAGGACAGCACGTCACGTTCAGCGCTGCTGCAGTTCCAGGGTGTGCTCGGTCAACTGGCACAGGAGAACAGCGTGTCGGTGCTCGACATCGCCGCCGCGCTTGCGTGCATGCATCGTGGTGGTGAACCGCTGCTGCTCGAAGAGGGTGGTCGTCCGCACAGCGCTTCGTTCGAACCGCGTGAATTCCGCGAATCACGTCCGAGCCGCGAGTCGTATGCCGACGAGCGTCCGGCGCGCAGCGCGCGTCCGCAGCGCGAAGCCACGCCGGCAGATCGCCCACCGACACGTTCGCGGCCGCCGCTGCGCGCCGAATCGAGCCATGTTGCGGAACATGTCGCCAGTGAAGCGCCGCGTCCGCGCGCGCGCCCGAAGTCGGACGATGCCGACAAGGAAACCTATCGTGTCGAAGTCGGCAGCACGCATGGCGTCAAGCCTGGCAATCTGGTCGGCGCCATCGCCAACGAAGCCGGTATCGACAGCGAGTTCATCGGCCGCATCGAAATTCTCGAAGATCACAGCTTCATCGACCTGCCGCAGGGCATGCCGAAGGCGATCTTCAAGGACCTGCAGAAGGTCTGGGTTTCCGGCAAGCAGCTGCGCATCAGTCGCGTCGGCGAAGCCGCCGTAGAGGAAGCGCCGGCCCGGCGCCCTGCACCGCGACCGTTCACACCGGGCGGCAAGCCGGAAGGACGTTTCTCTGCATCTGCAGGCAAGCCCGCCGACAAGCCGATGGGCCTTGGCCACAAGCATGCGGCTAGTGCTCCTGGCGCGGAACGTCCCAGAAAGCCGAAGCCTGTTCGCTAAGCACAGGCAAAGAACTGCCATGGCGACTGACGACTACGACCTTTTCGTGATCGGCGGTGGCTCCGGCGGTGTGCGCGCTGCGCGCATTGCCGCCGGTTATGGCGCCCGCGTCGGCATCGCCGAGGAATATCGTTTCGGCGGCACCTGTGTGATTCGCGGCTGCGTGCCGAAAAAGCTGCTCGTGTATGCGTCGCGCTTTGCCGATGAATTTGCCGACGCGAGCGGTTTTGGTTGGCAAGGTCTTTCACCGAGCTTCGACTGGCCGACGCTGATCGCCAACAAGGATCGCGAGATCTCGCGCCTCGAAAGCATCTATGCCTCCAATCTCGAGAAGGCTGGCGTGGAGCTGCATCGCAGTCGTGCACGGATCGTAGCCCCGCAGACGATACGCCTCGCCGATGGGCGGACGATCAAGGCCGACAAGATCCTGATCGCAACCGGCGGCGCGCCGAACGTCGATCCGCGCTTCCCGCTGCGCGGCGCGGTCATCACGTCCGATGAACTGTTTGATCTGAAGATGCTGCCGCGCCGCATGGTCATCATCGGTGGCGGCTACATCGCGGTCGAGTTTGCCTGCCTGCTGCATGGGCTCGGCACCGAAGTCACAATGATCCATCGCGGCGATGAAATTCTGCGCGGCTTTGATGACGAACTGCGCCAGCATCTGCATGCGGCGATGCAGGCGCGCGGTGTGCGCATCGTGCTCGGGCTAAGTATCCGCAGCATCGAAGCGGCATCCGCCGGCGCGCAACTGACGCTCGACGATGGCAGCAGCCTCGAAGCCGACAAGATCCTGTTTGCGATCGGTCGTCAGCCGAACACGAAGGGCCTGGGTCTGGAAAGCCTGGGCC